>JANXTV010000556.1 GCA_025352185.1 Oligoflexia bacterium | reverse complement strand
GTTCAAACGCGAGGTATCGACCCTCGGCGGGTGCCGAAAATCGATTCGCCGCCGCTTCGAACGCGCGTTTACCCGGGACAAACTTACGGATAAAAAAATCATTAAAGGAAGGGAACGGTCCGGCTTCGTAATCTTCCATCGGAATTTTAAAATCCTGGATAAACTTCGGAATTTTTTCCGCGCTCATCCCGGAGTTTTGGTAGGCGCCGTAAAGTTTCGAAAACCACGCATGGGACAGGAAAGTGCTTTCGAGCGTGCGGCCGAAAAAGTTTTCGTAGAGAAACCGCATTCCGGCTTCCCCATAGATTTTTTCCTCGGCCGGTTTCCCTCCCCGGCGGTCGTAGATTCTGAGCGTTTCCATTTCCGTCGAGTTTCGTCGGGATCGCCCGCGAGTTCAATCCCTAACCGTCAGTGAGGCAGGGAAAGCACCCGGTCCCCCTGGATGCGGATGAGCCGAGCTTCCCGCAGAATATCCCGCGTGGGCAGAATTTCGTCTCGGAGCGCCGCAATCGTCAAAGCGATCCGCAGGGTCTTATGGCGGTCGCGAAAACTTCGGAAAGTAATCGCGTCGAGGTTTTCACGAAGGAAGGGTTCTTCCCGTAAAAGGGCTTCAAGTTCCTCGGCCGAAAGTTTTCCCGGGGGGAGTCCCCATTTTTCGATGAGCCGGGCCCGCGCCTTCGTTACTTTCGCTTCGACCTCGGGAAAGTCCACCCGGGTCTCCGTGGGTTCGGGGCGATTCAGGAGAGTCGAAACCAGATCCAGTCGATCGAGGATGGGGCCACTCAAGCGAGAAAGGTATTTTGCGCGGTCGTTCGGGTGGCATCGACACGGCGTCATTTCTAGGTCGCTCGGGGAGTCGGGGACCCCGCCGCACGGACAGAGATTTCCGTTTCCGGCGAAAATAAAATCGCAGGGGAGTTCGTAGGAGCCGTCGACCCGAGTCAGCGTTACCTTTTTCCGCTCGAGGGGTTCGCGGAGAATTTCCCGGGAGTCGCGGTGCCATTCGGGAAACTCATCGGCGATTAGGACTCCGCCGTGCGCGAGGGAGAACTCTCCCGGCCGGAGAAATCCGTTTGCAAACGATCCGACGAGCGATGCGGGCTTCGTCTGGGTGCTCACCCTCCGGAAAGAAGAGAGTTCGCTCCGTCCCGAAATTTCCGCGAGAAAAGTACGGGTGCGCAGAGTCTCGCGGTCGAGTACCGGTTGGAGGGCCAGGAACCATTCGATGGCCTGGGATTTTCCGACCCCCTTCGGGCCGAGGAGGAGAAAATGGTGCGATCCACTCGCCGCGATTTCGAGCGTACGGGCGAGTTCGGGGGAGATCGGGAGTAGTTTCGAAAGTTCTGCACGGGGGACTAGGGTGAGGGGCCCGACCCGGCCGGGAAGATTTAGGTCGGAGACAAGACTTTCGGAGGCTTCGCTCGGCCGATTCACCACGGGATCTTGATTCACTTCCCCCGCGAGTGTGCGCGAAACCTCGCCGCGAATTGCGCGGAGGACTTCGGAAAGATGTCCGATGGCAAGGATCGGAGGAATGCGAATGGCTTCGAAAAGAATTCCGGCCGTCTTTCGAAACGCGGGCTCGTCCTCGAGCGAAATCAGAAGCAGATCCGCCCCGACTTCGATTGCCGATGATAGCGCGCGGGCGGGTGATCCGACTCCCTTAACTTGGCCATTTAATCCGAGTTCTCCCCACGCGAAGATTCTACGGTTCCCGGGGAAGGCTGGCTTTCGGTCGATGCGTAGCCCCTCGAGAAGCACCGCAATCCCCATGGCGAAGTCGAGGCCGGTGCCCTGCTTTCTCACGCTCGCCGGCGAAAGATTCAGCACAATTTTTCTTTTCGGGAAATCAAATCCCGCCGATTCGATCGCCGCTCGAATTCGGTCCTTCGCTTCCGAGACTTCGGGCCCGGGAAGACCGATCACTTGAAAGTGTGGAATCTGAAGGCTCGATGCGATTTCTACTTCTTGGATACGCGGAATAATATCGCCGTTCAGGAGGGTAAAGATTCGGGGAATGGGTGGGGAGAATGGAATTTTCGCGGGGGTGTTTCCGGAGTCTTCGCGCGATACGGGAGTTTCTTCCATCCCCCTCGTGATGCGAAATCTGCGCCGCGACCTTGAGCGGATCGACTTTACACTCTCCGTAACTTACGAGCGGCGTTTTAGTTTCTCAAGCATCGTATCGCGCGCGCGGTTAATTGCGTGGGCGATTTCCGTCGCTTCCGTCCATTCCCGGGATCCGGGCGGGCCGATTTTATCGGGGTGGTACTGTTTCATCTTTTCTTTAAACGCCGACTTGATTTCGGCCTCCGAGGCTAGTGCCGAGACTCCGAGAACTTCATGGGGGGCACCATCGGCCACGATCCCGGAGAGGCGGAGGGGTTTCTTCGGAACGGTGGGAGCAGGTCCGACTTCCCCGGGGGCACCACGCTTAAAATTTAAGTTACGGTCCGCTTCCCGGAGTTTGAACGCACTTTTCGAAGCCTCGTTCGAGCGGGAGCGAAGCCAGAAGATGATGAAAGCGACGCTAATTCCCAGTTGGATATAACCGAAGTGCGTTTGTAGATAGTCTCGGAAGGATTCCATGGGTTTTCCCGATTATGAACGAGATTTCCGGGAATGGAAACCCTCGGGAACGGACCTTGCTGAAGTGACGGAATGAGTGTGGGCACGATCCTCTCGGCGACCTTTAATTTCGAAGAGGTTCGGCTCGCCCCCGTAGCCGCGTGCCGGGCTTGGACGGCAGCTCACGGATGTTTTTCGGCGTTCGAGTGGAACGCGCGAATCCTCGAACTCCCTGTCTGGCGACAGGGATTTGAGTTCGCCCGCCTCCAGATTTCCGAAGTCCTCTCGGTCGATGGCATCGATTCCCTGGGAATCGTGCGGGCACTACTCATCCATGAATCGACGGCCGGGCTATCGCGGAGTTGGCTCCGCGAGGTCGGGTTTGTCCACCTGGAGGCGGCTTCCGGGATCCACCTCTATTGTATTTGGCGGAGCCTTGGTTTTTTTTTGAGGAATCTCGCGGACCGATTTCGTTTCTCGCTCCCGCTGCAGTGGTTTCTACGTCTCCTCATCCCGCTGGTGATTTGGTTCGTCCTCTTCGCGCTCGCGGGATTTCGGCCAGGGCTCGTGAGGCCCCTCGTCCTCGTGGGGTTACGCCTGGCGAGCGATCGCTTCGGAATTCGGTGGCGCGGGGGCGTACCGCTTTTCGCCGCGCTCGGGGTCGACGCCGCGTTCGGATTTTACCGGGCGTATGGTTCGGATTCCACCTTCGCCGAATGGGCGCCCGGAGAGTTACACTACGCCCTCTCGTGGTGGGGCGGGATCTACGGTTACGAATGGGCGAGGGAAAAGGGGCTCGGGAGCTTCGCCTCCCACGCGGCGCTCGGTTTCTTTTCCTGGATCGCCGTCCTTCCGCTCGATCTTTACGACGGTCGATTTGCCCCCGCCACGCCCCTCCTCAGTCTCCTCACCGTCGAGTTTTTCGTACGCGGGGGTTACGCGCTTTTCGTCGTACTCGCGCTCGCCGTGGGATTCGTGGCCGTACCCGAGGTTCGGGATCACGCGAGCACGGCGCTCGAGTGGGTGAGTCTCGGATGGAATTCGGGCGTGGCAGATATCGCGGCCGGAATCACCCGATTCGGCGGTATGCGGGCGTGGTGAGGCGAATTTCACGTGTCCGCCTCGACCCACGTCCCTCGAGTTTAGTTCGTATAGTTGACTAAATAAGTCAGAATAAGTATTCTTTCATTTGGGTTCGTTTTCCGGGGGTTTTTTTATGTCTCGAGTATCCGCTTACCAGCGCGGTTCCGTACTGCATGCGCTCATCGTCAGCATTACTCTTTTTGCCTCCGGGTGCGAACTCGTGAAGAAGGCCTCCGACGCGACGATCGCGTCTTATAAAAATACCGAAGCGACGACGATCGGAAGCTCGGTCGGTTTTAAACAAATCGACCAGTCGATTATCCAACCGAAATGCATCAGCTGCCACTCGAGCGTCGGTCCCGCCGCCGGAGTCGATTATTCGACGTACGCAAAAACGATCAGCACCGGGGGAGTCGTCGCTGGCAGTCCGGACCGCAGCACTTTCTATACGACCTGCTCGGCGGGATCGATGCCGATCGGAAGTAGTGCATTGACTCGCGATCAGTTAAATCTCCTCTCGAGCTGGATTAAGTCGGGAGCTCCGCAGGGTGGGAGCCTGACCGTGACTTCCGTGCTCCCGGCGACCGGATCCATTTCTGGCGGTACGACTTTAATTTTAACCGGGGACGGATTTGATTCCGGGATGACCATATCGGTAGGCGGCGTAGACTGTACGCCCGTGACGATCACTTCGGGAAATCAAGCTTCGTGCATCAGCGGTGCCCACGCGGCCGGCCTTACCGACGTCATCGTAAAAACAACCGACTTAAAAATCGCCGCGCTGGCGAATGGTTTTAAATACGTCGCCCTCAGTGCGGCCGCACCGACCGTTACCTCGATCAGTCCATCCTTCGGTTCGGCTTCGGGCGGAACGAACGTGACCGTAACGGGAACGGGATTTATTGCGGGTTTTAAAATCCAGATCGGAGGCGTGGACTGTTCCTCGCCTAATTTAAATTCCGCGACCGAAGCGACGTGCGTGACATCTGCGCGCGGAGCGGGCGTTTTCGACGTGCTGGTCACGAACGCGGATACGCAGGCCGGAAAACTAGCCCTCGGTTTCAGTTATACTTTAGCCGCGACCTATAGCGCGATAAACCAGGCGATCCTCATTCCAAAATGCCTCGGCTGTCACTCGACTCAGAATCCGATTGCGGGTGTTGATTACTCGACTTACGTGAAAGCGATGTCCACCGGCTCGATCATTGCGGGGAACCCAGCGGGCAGTACGGCCTACACGACTTCGGTCGCGGGCACGATGCCGCCATCGGGCGGCGCACTGAACAGCGTCGAATTAAAGGCCTTTTCTGACTGGATTACGGCGGGCGCGAAGAGCGATAGCGCGCCGACCGTCAGTTCGATCGTGCCGATTCAGGGCCCGATTACAGGGAATACTACGGTTACGATTACCGGATCGTTATTCGCCGCGGGCGCGACGGTAGCGATCGGTGGCACCGCGTGCACGAATCCGGTTTTCGTCTCCTCCACGCAGCTGACGTGCCTCACTTCCGCGCGGGCGGCCGGTGCGGCGGATGTCGTCGTGACGAACGCCGACGCACAGAGCGCGACGCTCGCGAGCGGGTTTAAGTATTTAAATCCGGCGCCGACTCTGACTTCGATCACG
>JANXTV010000539.1 GCA_025352185.1 Oligoflexia bacterium | reverse complement strand
TTAATGAAACTCAATAATTACGTGGGGTTGTATAAATAGGGTACCCCGTGTCAAATTTGACAGAACGCAGCGAGACCTGCTATATTCCGGCAGTCGTTAAGGTTGGTGACCCAGGTTGTCTTGTGGGTCTAGGTCGGTTCTGCTCGGAGGATACGTAATGTTCAAGGTTGGCGATAGCGCGGTTTATCCAGCGCACGGAGTTACGGTCGTAAAGCGCATTGATGAGCGCGAAGTCGGCGGTAAGAAGAAGAAGTTCTACGTCCTCCAGGTCGTAGAGAACCAGATGACTATTATGGTTCCTACCGATAATGCGGATGCCGTAGGCCTGCGTGAGATCATTTCCGATAAGGAAGTGCAGAACGTTTATAAGATTTTAAAGAAGCGCGACGTGAAGATCGACCAGACGACCTGGAATCGCCGTTATCGCGAATACATGGAAAAGATTAAGACGGGTTCCGTCTACGAGATCGCCGAAGTCCTTCGGAATCTTTTTATGCTTCGTCATTCGAAGGACCTTTCCTTCGGCGAACGTAAGATGCTCGACCAAGCGAAGGCGCTTCTCGTAAAAGAGATCTCGCTCGCCCGCGGTCAAAAAGAAGAAATCATCGAGCAAGAGATCCAGACGATTTTCGCGTCCTAATTTCTGCCATCGGATAAATTTAAAAGCCTCACTCCGACGAGTGGGGCTTTTTTTTTAGCATATCCAATCCCATCTAACGTCAATAAAGCTCCTCTCGACGGAGGCTGTGCGGGAGCGGAAAATGGAGCGATGTGGTTTCCCGTCGGGCTCCTCATCGCCGTCCTTTCGGTATCTTCGGTCTCCGCCGGTCCGATGACATTAAACGTGATGGGGCCCTTACTCTTAGGTGATCCCGCCGATCTCGATTGTTCGGAGTCGACTCGGCAGTGGAAGGATTTTGAACGGCAGCTGAAGAAGGCGAAGCGCTCGGGAGTTCAGTCCATTTCCATCGACGTCTGGTGGGGACTCGTCGAGCCCCAGCCCGGAGTCTATAACTGGAAATACTACGACCGGATGGCGGAACTCATTCGAAGAAACGGTTTAAAGTGGGTTCCGATTTTTTCGTTCCACCAACTCGGTGGCAACGTCGGAGACGTAGGGCACGTACCGATTCCGAAATGGATCTGGGCGCGCGATGGAAACTCCGTGAACTCTGGCCTGATGTATAAGAGCGAGCAGGGGAACGTTTGTCGAGAAGTCGTATCCGTTTGGGGTACCGATACCGTGATGCCCGATTATCGCCGCTTCATGGAGAGTTTTCGCGGACATTTCGCGGACTATGCTTCGAACATCCAGGAAATTAATATTTCACTCGGCCCGGCGGGCGAACTGCGTTTTCCTTCCTATAACGGGCACGACATCGGGACCGGATATCCGAGTCGGGGAGCTCTCCAAGCCTATTCCGATCGGGCGCGGGTCGACTTTCGAAAGTCGATGGAGAAAAAGTACGGGACGATTGAAACCCTTAACCGCGAGTGGGGGTTTCAGCTGAGTTCGTTTGCGGAAGTCGCCCCGCCGGATCCGAAGATTCTGGATACCCATTTCTTTCCGAGTGGCGAGCAATTTACCGCCTACGGAAAGGATTTCTTCGACTGGTATAACGATTCGCTCGTTCTTCACGGACGGAAAATGATGGATCTCGCGGCTTCCGTATTCGGACAGCCCGGTTCGGTCTGGGGAACGATCGAGCTCGGAGGGAAAATACCGGGCGTGCACTGGCGTACGGGCGGCGATCGACTAGCGGAACTCACCGCGGGCCTCATTCGAACGAGCTACGCCGATTGGCGTTCCCCGCTCAGTGGATACGGTTACGCCCACACCCTCGACGTTTTCCGGGGTACCGCGCGCTTTAATTCTAAGAATAAGCTCGTCGCCCACTTCACCGCGATTGAAATGGACGATGCCGAATGGAAATGGGGAGAGCAGGTGGATTCGAAGGCGAAAACGCTGACTCGCGAGATTGGAATTGCCGCTCGCAGTATGGGAATCACCGTGAAAGGGGAGAATGCTCTCGCGGGCGAGCTGTCCCACGAAGAGGGGTGGAAGCTAATTCGAGAAGCCATGGGCGGAATTTATTCGGGAGTGACGCTCCTCCGCCTAGGGGAAATCATCGATGACCCCTACCGCGAAAAACAGCTGAAAGATCTGGGTTTCTGGACCGCCGATACCGTAAGTTCCCATGCAGCCCGGTGCCAGAGTGGGCGCGCCTCAAATTTTCGAGGCGATCGGGGAAAATGCGTCAGGAGCGCGTT
>JANXTV010000522.1 GCA_025352185.1 Oligoflexia bacterium | reverse complement strand
CGACCCGTTCGCCACCGGGCTTCTCGTCATCGCGATTGGAAATGGGACTAAACTCGCGCGATACCTCACCGACTCGGAGAAAGCTTACGACGCCGAAGTCACCTTCGGGTCTCGCACGACTTCGGGGGATCTGACGAACGAGGTTTCCGAAACGACCGAAACCCTTCCGACTTCCTTCGACCAGCTCCGGACCATCGCGGGGAGCTTCCTCGGCCAGCCCTACATTCAACTCCCTCCGATGTACTCCGCGAAAAAAATCGAAGGCACTCCCCTCTACGAACTCGCGAGGAAGGGACTCGACGTCGCGCGTGCCCGCGTCTCGTGCACCGTCCGGGAATTTACCGTAAGGAGTGCGGTCGATCAGTCCGCGCGGAACGGAATCGCCCGTGCCGAAATTTCCGTCCGCGTAACCGCCGGAACTTATATTCGTACGCTCGCCGAGGATTTCGCAGTTCGCGCGGGATCGCTCGCGCATCTTTCGACCCTGCGCCGTACGGCGGCGGGACCCTTTAATATTACGGACGCCGTACCGCTCGCCGAACTCGAACGGCACGACGACTGGTCTAAAATCGGTCGGTCGTTCATTCCGTTTACGGAGTGCCTTCGTGGAAAAATTCCGAGTGTCGAGATCACGGACGAGGAGTCTACGACGATCATTCACGGACTGAAATCCGTGGTCGACGGACTCACCCCTAAACTCCCCGCTGATTCTACCCGCGCGGCACTCTACCACCGGGGCGAATTGCGGGCGGTGTTCCTGCGCAGTGAAGAGGGTTGGGACTTCGAGCGAGTCTTCCATCCGGCGTTAAAATCCTGACACCTTTAGAACGAGGCCGAATACTCCGATAACCCAGGGTGAACCTGCGTGCTCGCCTCATTCCTTTCATCGCACTTTTCTCCGTCGTCGGAAGCTTCGGCACTACGTTCGCCTTCGCGGTTCCGACCGTCGAAGTCTCTCCTCGGCAAATCGACTGCAGCCAGTATTTCTGGGAGGCTTCGCATGTTCCGACCGTTCTAAACCGCCCACTCCACGAAACGACTGAGGCCCCGACGCGTGAATATCAGGAATTAAAGCTCGAAAGTACCAGCGACCCTACGGAGAACACCCAACTCCTAAAAATGAACGGAAAAATCGCGGATCAGGTGGAAGAGGTCGGTTACTTTAAGTGGTCCGTCGATGGCACTCGCCTGCACGTCGAAGACGTCTTCGTAGCTCCGGCGGCTCGAAAGCAAGGAGTAATCGAATACCTCTTTTTAAACGTGCTCGTAAGAAATCCGGGAATTGAGAAAGTCAGCGGAGCCATGGACCGAGTGAATAATAAAATCGCCGTCGATAGTCTCCGGGAGGAACTCATGAAGCTTCCCGATTTCGCAACTTTAAATCAGGGTAAGCACTGGATTCCCGATGAGTCGTTCGCCCATGTCCTTGAGACCGATTCGGAACTCGGCGCCCAGTACCGATTTTCACATTCCTGCCAGAATGCTTATAAAACCCTGGAAAAAAACGATCCCAATCGGCTAACGGGCCTCGTCGAGTCTGCATTAAAGAAAACTCCCGCCTATCGAATGCGAAAACGCGTCGGGTTTTCTCGGTTCTGTATTCCACCGAAAATTAACTCGGGAACATCGACGACGGGTCTATTTAAAATTGGGTTTTCGTTTATCGGGTGCCGTTAACGAACGTACCCGAGTGGCCCTTCGACCTTCATTTCGTGGCGGGCACATTCGTCGGTATCCACGGTGATGAGATGGCGGCCCCCGAGTTCGCGCATTCCCCAGCACCGGACGAGAGCGACTTTTGCCCCTTGGCGCGGGTTAGTTGCGATAAATCCGAGTCGAGTCACCTGGGAGTATCCTTCGCAGTTCTCAGTGCCCGAAAGGAAGTGATGCCGACCCCCATTCGTGGGCAGGTAACAGAGGTAGAGCGCCGTAGATCCCTCGAATTTTTCATCCGCAACTTCGAAAGCCACGCGCTCGAGTGAATAGTCGGGGTCACCCACGGATTTTAACCGGGAATATTGGAAGTCCGTAATTTTTACATCGAAGAATCGGTAAATCGGAACTCGCCCCGGTGGGAGTGGCGAACCGTCAGGTTCGGGCGCGGATACGGAAGTGGGCACCGCTAAAGGAAATGGAACCGTAGACGGAATAGAAGATGGAGCGGGCAGAGGCAGGGTCGAGGCCGATTCCGTCGGCGCTACGGCCGCAGGTCGGGAGGCCGTCGCCGTTTGGTTTTCCGTGTACGCTTCGTAAATCAGGTACCCCACGATCGGGAGGAGGAAGGTCCCCGCCATGAGTGTAAATTTCTTCACTTCCATCACCCGAGCGTAACGCCTTATAAGCGCGCTAACAATACGAAATGATAGCACTAATTTAAGCCGTGACATTTATGACGCACTGCGGTATTTTCCGACGATGGTTTTCCGTCCTTTTTCCCACTCTTTCTACCGTCCCGCCTCCCTCGCCGCGCTGGCGTTGATGGTGATGCTTTCGGGATGCGGAAACCATCGACGAGCGACGCTTGGCTACGGAGAAGTCAGTCCCGCGCAACCGGCGGCCAGTACTCCAGAACCGGTCGAGACCGGCGTCCCCGAAGACTACGATAATCCCGAGTACGTAAAGACGGAAGTCGTCGAAGAGCAAAGAGTTCTGGTGGCGTACGGAAAAGACACGCCCGATTCCGAAATGTCGCGCGATGACTATTTAAAATTTATCGAAGACGCGAACACCGAGGCTGAAAGTAAAGTCGACCCCACCCTTGAAAATCCGGACGCGGTACCGAATGCGCCCGATACGAAGTCACCGACCGAAACGAAGCCCGTAGTTGAAACTGAAGTCAAAACCGTGGACGAAACTGCGAAAGAAACGCCTCCGAAGGAAAAACCGACTTCCGGTGGGCTGCTGACCGAACGTAAACCGGAGCTGTCGACCGGAACCGTTTCTCCCCGACCCACTTCGGTCGAAGTGCCTAAAGTTTCCGTGATTAAGAAGCCGACGGAAGTGAAAAAACCGACGGAAAAGAAACCGGTCGAGAAGAAACCCGAAGAGAAGAAACCCGAAGAGAAAAAAATCGTAGAAAAGAAACCGGTGAAGAAAAAACCGATCGAGAAACAACCTACGGAAATTAAACCGGTAGCTAAAAAGGTCCCCGAGAAAAAACCGGACCCGGCCCTCGATGAAAATAATGGAATGGATCCGAACGATAATGGAATTGATCCGGAAGACGACCAGGAAGCAACCGCCTATACGGGACCCGATTCCGTTCGCGAACGCCCTGGTTATAGCGCTGAATTTAAACTCAGCGAAACGGCCGCCCGGCTCGGAGAAATGAATACCCCTAAGTATAAGGCACTTCAGAAGTCGGCGATGGGGCGAACCTTCCCTGCCTGCAACTTCTTCCTCATCACTTCACTCGTCGAAGCGGGAATCGCGGACGAAGCACACCTCCCCCTCTTCCAGGCAAGTCTCTTCGACACGAAATATTTCGTGCCGAAAGGATGGAGAAAAATCACAACTTCGACCTTACGTGACTGGTTTAACGAACGAAAAGTGTTCGACGTCGTCATCCAAAAGGATGCCCCAAAGGGGAAAAGTCACGGGCACGTGGCGATCCCGATCGGCCTCGACGAAAACGGGAAAATTATGGTCGCCGAGGGAATTCACGAACGCGTGTCGAACCACATCCGGGTCT
>JANXTV010000510.1 GCA_025352185.1 Oligoflexia bacterium | reverse complement strand
CGAAATCGAACTCAAGTCCTTCCTCGAAAAAGCTTTTGCGTAATTTACGGTCACCGAAAGAAAGGCTCTGCCAGGTTTAATCATGAAAAAGAATGTCGTCTCTCCAAGCGTCGGAGAATCCATCACCGAAGTCAGCATCCTAAAGTGGGCGAAGAAGAATGGCGAAGCCGTGAAGATCGGCGACATGCTACTCGAAATCGAATCCGATAAAGCGACGGTCGAAATCGTTGCCGAATCGAACGGCACGCTCCAGATCACGAAGCAGGCGGGCGAACGGATTCCGATCGGTGAAATCATCGGTGTGATCGACGATGAAGTAGCCCCCACGGCTTCCGCGGCCGGGCCATCGATTCCCGCACTTCCGATGAGTCCGCCGTCTTTCGGCGGGTCCGGGATGGCGCCTCCTCCTCCTTCCTTTCCACCACTTCCCGGAACCGGGACGATGACCGCTCCCCCTAAAATGCCGGCTCCGCCGATGGCCCCACCCGCGATGAGTGCTTCCGCGGGAACCGCCACGATGACCGCGCCTCCGAAAATGTCGATGCCTCCACCGCCCGCGGCGGTCGGTTCGGGAACTTCGACGACGCTCTCGCCTTCCGTTCGCCGCGCGTCCGTTCAGCACGGCGTAGACCCGACGACGATTTCCGGTACGGGTAAGGACGGACGGGTTACGAAAGGCGATATTCTCGGCTCTCTCTCGGGTACTCCGGCATCCACGGGTGCCGTCAGCGCCGGGGTGCCTTCGTATGCACCCCCTGCTCCCGCTCTCCCGAAAGCTCCCGCCCCGGCCGATAAACCCGGCGATCGCCGCGTTCCGATGTCCATGCTCCGCTCGAAGATCGCCGAACGCTTAGTCATGGCCCAACACACGGCCGCGATTCTCACGACCTTTAACGAAGTCGATATGTCGGCCGTGATGAAACTCCGCTCGGAAAATAAAGACGCGTTCAAAGCGAAGCACGGCGTGAACCTATCGTTCATGTCCTTCTTCACGAAAGCTTCGATTGCGGCGCTTAAGGCGGTACCCGAAGTGAATGCGACGATCGACGGTAAAGATACCGTTTACCACGACTACTACGATGTCGGCATCGCGGTCGGGACCGACCGGGGTCTCGTGGTTCCGGTTATCCGAGGCGCGGATGCGCTTTCGTTCGTGGAACTCGAACGGAAGATCGGTGAACTCGCGATTAAAGGTCGCGACGGGAAACTTTCAATGGCCGACCTCACGGGCGGAACGTTCACCATTTCGAACGGGGGAACCTACGGTTCCCTGATGTCGACCCCGATTTTAAATCCTCCGCAGTCGGGAATCCTCGGTATGCATAAAATCATGGATCGTCCGATGGCGATCAACGGGAAAGTCGAAATTCGCCCGATGATGTACACGGCTCTTTCGTACGATCACCGGATCATCGACGGGAAAGGAGCCGTAACTTGGCTCGTGGCCCTGAAGGATTTCCTCGAGAATCCAGAAAAACTCGGATTCAGCGTTTAATACTCGTGCGGAGTGCTCTCCGGCACTAGCCCTCAACAAGGAATAAAATGGCCGAATCGAATGCAGTAACGAATTACGACCTCATCATCATCGGCGGCGGCCCGGCGGGATATACCGCCGCGATTCGTGCCGCCCAGCTCGGCTTAAAGACCGCGTGCGTGGAGAAGAGAAAAACTCTCGGCGGGACCTGCTTAAATGTCGGCTGCATTCCCTCGAAGGCGATGCTCGAGTCGAGTGAACATTTCCACCAAGCGAAAACGAAGTTCGCGAAACACGGCATCCTCGTGGGTGATTTACGACTCGATCTCGAAGCGATGTTAAAACGTAAAGACGGCGTCGTTCGCCAACTGACGAACGGAATCGTCGGACTCTTTAAAAAGCACGGGATCGCTTACGTCCTCGGTCACGGAAAAGTCGTACGCGTCGAAGGCGCGAATAAGGTGGTGGAAGTCTCGGGAGAAGGCGGAACGCCGACTCTGATCTCCGCTCCGCGAATCTTACTTGCGACCGGCTCCGAACCCTCCGAACTCCCGTTTCTAAAGTTCGACGGAAAGAAAATCATCTCCTCGACCGAAGCACTCGAACTCACAAAAGTGCCCGAGCACCTGATCGTGGTGGGCGGCGGAGTGATCGGGCTTGAAATGGGATCGGTTTGGTCCCGGTTAGGCGCGAAAGTCACCGTCATCGAATTCCAAGACCGCATCGTACCGGGTACCGACCGTCAGGCGGGAAACGAACTCACGAAGGCCCTCGTGAAGCAGGGCTTTGATTTTAAACTTTCGCATAAGTGCCTCGGCGCACGCCCGAATGGCGACCGCATGGTCGTCGAAGCCGAAGATATGATGAACGGGAACGCAAAGGTTTCGTTCGAGGGAGATATCGTGCTCGTCTCGACGGGTCGGCGACCGTTCACCGCGAACCTCGGTCTCGATAAACTCGGGATCACGACGGATAAGGGCGGCCGAATCCCGATTAATGAAAACTTCGAAACGACCGCGCCCGGCGTGTGGGCGGTCGGAGATATCGTCGATGGACCGATGCTCGCCCATAAGGCCGAAGAAGAAGGCGTCGCCGCCGTAGAACTCATGGCGGGGCTTCCGGGGCACGTGAACTACGAAGCAATCCCGAACGTCGTCTATACCTGGCCCGAACTCGCGACCGTTGGGTACACGGAAGAAGAAGTGAAAGCTTCGGGGACCGAGTATAACGTCGGCGTATTTCCGTTCATGGCGAACGGACGCGCGAAGACGATGGATGAAGTCGAAGGCTTCGTGAAGATCATCGCGCATAAGGTGACGGATAAGATTCTCGGCGCCCATATCGTCGGCCCGCGCGCTTCCGATCTGTTGACCGAGATCGTTTCGGTGATCGAATTCGGTGGCTCGAGCGAGGACATTGCGCGCACGTGTCATGCCCATCCGACTCTTTCCGAGACCGTGAAAGAGGCGGCTCTCTCCGTCGATCGACGCTCTCGGAGTATCTAACGCGTTGCGTTTTAACGTAAAACTCCGGCTTTTTCGCGGGAAAACAGGGCCATCCTGGGACTGACTCGCGCACTCCACTAAGCTTTTCGGCATCGTCATCTTCACCGCATTCGGCGCGCTTTCGATTGAAAGCCCACGCCGCGCGGTTACGCGGGTGATTTTCTCGTCTCGCATTCGACTTAAATCTTTTTCATCGCTGGCCCAGGGATTGCTTTTCAGCTTCTTAGATTCATCGTCCAACCGGTCGGGCGAGTCCTTTCGCACCACCCTAAGAGAGAGAAACTAAAAAATGATTCGCGCTAAATCTCGTTCCGCCCAGATCCTTTCCCACCTCCTCTTAATCACTCTACTCGTCGCCCAGTTCCCGGTGGCTGCCCTCGCCGCCGGAGATCCTCTCCCGTCGAACCCGGATGACTACGACGTCGCGAAGTACCAACGGATCTTTGAGGACGCCCAGCGCCGCTCCGACCAGGAAGATGCGCGACTCGGCCAGCTTCAAGCCGGAGCCGACCAGGCCACCGCAAACCTCGCCGCGAGCCAACAGCACCTCGTTGCCATCACCGATCGCCTCGCCCGCTCGAACGCTGACCTCGCCCAGATGCAGCGAGAAAACGCCGATCTCGAAGCCGAAGCGGCCCGCCTCCAGTCTTCGCTCTCTACTTTAACGTCCCAGCTCGCCGATGCCCAATCGGCCCAACGCGACGCCGAAGCGAAACTCGCCCGAATCCAGGGTGAACTCGACGCGGCAAACCGCGAAATCGCGGTGAAGCAGGCCGCGTACGACGCGAAAAATCGGGAACTCGAACCGATCCAATCCCAAATTGCGATCAAGCAAGGCGGGCTCGATAGCGCTAAGGTGAACCTTTCGGCGGCCCGGGGTCGAATCTCGACGAATAAGTCGGACCTCGCGGCTTCGCAGGCAAAATTAAAAGACCTCCGTGGGCGGGAAGCTCCCGTCGAGCGCGCGCTTGAAAAAGCCCGCCAGGATCTCGCTGACGCCGATGCGAGTCTAGAAAAAGCCCAAGCCCTGGTGATCGAAACCGGTAAAGCTCTTCGCGAAGCCGAAATCGCTTTAAAGCAGGCCCAAGCTTCCGGTCAGTCGGAAGAAGTGATTAAAAAACTCACCGCCGAACTCGAAAATGCGAAAGCGGCGGCCCAAAATGCGCGCGCGGAATTCGCCGCCGTTCAGGCCCGTAAGAAAGAAGCAGGGATTCAGGTCGCAAATCTGACCCAGGAACTCACATCGATTCGGGCCGAGATTCCGAGTACGGAAAAACACATTTCCGATCTTGAATCCACCATCGCCCGCGACGAACAAATTGCGTCTACATTGGAATCCCAGATTTCCACTCTGACGGGCGAAATCGCAAATCTTCGCTCCCAGGCCGACTCCCTTTCGGGTGAACTCGCTCGCTTACGGGCCGATCTCGACCGCGTGAAAGCCGAGAATGCGGCGATTCGAAATCAAGCAGCCGCGCTCCAAGCGCAGGTGAACGATGCACGAACAAAGGCGACGAATCTCCAAGCGAAACTCGACGGCGCGAAACGCCAGATCTCGGATAACGAGAAGAAGATCGCCGGGAACCGCGACCGGATTACGAAGCTTCGGGACTCCCTCCCCGTGTTCGAGCGTGAAAAAGACCAGACCACCCGTGAAGTCGAGGCCGGCCGGGTTGCGGTAGGGAATGCCAACGCGGCACTTGCGGATGGGCGTAACCGAGCGCGCGATGCGAAAACGATCGAACAACAGGCCGGCATGCGATTCCGCGTCGTGCAGACGAATCTCCAGCGCGGACTTGAAATTGCCGACCGCGAAGGTCGCCGCGATGGGCGAGATTCCGCGGGACGCGAGGGAACCGTGCGCGGGACCGAAGCGGGTAATCGCGATGGCGCGATCGCCGGGGACCGTGAAGGCGTCACCGCCGGACGGGTCGAAGGCGCACGAGTCGCTACGAATCGCGGAAACGCCGATGGAGCCGTACGGGGAAAAGCCGACGGGACGACCGCCGGACGCTCGGAAGGAACGAACGAAGGTGCGACCGCCGGATCTCGCGAAGGCCACGACCAGGGAATTTCCCAAGGTCGTGATCAAGGGAACCAAAAGGGCGCGAACGAAGGGACCGCCGAGGGAACCCGCGTCGGCCACACGCAAGGCGCTTATGAAAAAGGAGTGAGCGAAGGAACGGTTTCCGGAAAAGCCCGCGCCGATAAGGAAGGAAACGAGAAGGGTCTCACCGATGGAACGAAGCAAGCCGATAAGGAAGCGCTCGGAGCAAAACTCGCGAACGTTACGATTCCGGCGGTTTCTTCCGTGAGCGCCATGCTTGCGAACTTTACGAAAGCGACGACCGCGAAGTCCGCAAAGTCGGAAACGGCGAGCGTTTCTAAAAAATCGGTGCAGTCTCTTAACCTTTCGGCGTCCTCCGCGACCTCGACCTTCGGTCGTTATCCGATTCCGGCCCTCGATCGCGCTTATGAAATCGCGTTCCAGGAAACGTACCGTACGGTTTACGACGGCCAGTATAATGCTGCCGCCGCCGCTGCTTACGACCGTGCCTACCAAGCAACGTACCGGGATTCTTACGATCGCGCCGTTCGAGGTAACTTCGATGCGGAATACCAGGCCGCATACTCGACCGCTTACTCGGATTCAGAAAAACAGGCGCACGACGCCGCGTACGCCGCCGCTTATAAAACGAGCTACGATTCGGCCTATAACACCGAATTCGATAAGGTCTTTAATGGTTCCTACCAGGATGCCTACCGGGTTGCTTACCAGAATGCTTACGACCGAGCACGAAAGGATACTGCGAATACAGATCTCGCGCAGGGACGGCGGGACGGCGATAAGAATGGCTACGCGAAAGACTTTCCGGTCATTTACGCGAAAGCGAAATCCGATGCGTACGCCGCTCGAAAGGCGATCTACGATTCGAGTGCGATTCTCCAACTCCAGAACGCCACTTCTACCGACGAAAATTCGGACGGAGTGAATGTACCGGGTGAGGCGATCCTCCTTAACCTCGGAGTGAAAAACTTCGGACGCGTGGCATCGGGTTCCGACGTGACGGCCGAACTTTCGGTCGCGAGTTCGGGTCTCGAGATCGTCACTCCAACGACGACACTCCCGGCTCTGCCGGCGGTGACGAATGCCCTCGTTCAGGGAATTCCCGGGCTCCGCGTTCGTCCGAACGCCGCAATCGGGTCGAAAGAAACCGTTACGGTTACGCTGGTTGCCGGTGGGGCCATACTGGGTTCCTCCATCGTGACCATCACGGTAGGTACGACCCTCTCCCTCTCGCTCATCGAAGTGGCGCCGAAAGTTTCGGCAAACGCCGATAACGTGATTCGAATCGTAGTAAAGAATCTATCGAAGAAAGCGTCCCCGACGACGGCCCAAATCGAGGTCCTTTCCTCCGATGGGCTCGCGACGATTTCGGCCGGAGTGATCCCCCTCCCTTCGATAGCCGCCGCGACGACGACCGAACTGAAGACCACGTTCCGGTTCCTCGATGCTCCCGCTCCCGAGAAACTCGCATTCCAAGTCCTGATCCGAGTGGGCGATGCGACGTTCGACTCGAAGGCCGTGAATGT
>JANXTV010000501.1 GCA_025352185.1 Oligoflexia bacterium | reverse complement strand
CTCGTCGGAACCTTCCCACCAGGTTTGCTCGGAAGATCGCGAACCTTATAACTGCCGTAGTGTTCCCTACACCGCGTACCGCACGGTCACCTACGCCTGCACGAAGACCCGCACGGTCGCCGTCGGGACCGAAGTGACGGACGAAATTTCCGCCGATGTGGCCGTCCAATTCACGGGCGATTTAAAAGGACTCACGGGCAAAGATAAATTCAAAATCAGCGTCGCAAACGGAAACGACCTTTCTCGCGCCGACCTCCTCGTTGAATCGACCGCGACGGCCGATACTCACTTTTTTAAATTAACTCAGTATCTGAACGAACAAACTTCCGGCGGTGGCAAAAAAACCAACATCCGCGCGGGGTTCCAAATCGAAGCGATCCCTTACGCTTCGGTGCTAATGCATAAATCCACGATTACGTCACTCGACGCGACCCGCGGAACGGTGACTTACGGATTAGCCGGCGAAGCGATCGACGCGTCGGTTCTCCTGAACGTGCTCGTGAAAAAAGACCAAGTCCTCGGTGGTCTGAAGAAAGTTTACGAAAAAACTTTCGCCGGTGCCGACGTAAACGGAAAACTCAACCTTGGCGTATGCATGAATAAACGTCCGCACGAGTTCACCTTGACCCTCACCCGGGATGCTTCGAAGCTCCTAGGCGAAACGATCCTGAATGCTTCGACGGTAGAAAAAGCGAAGAAAGACCTCGCATTCTCCATCACGAAACGGATCAAGCTGACGGGGAATAAAGACGGCCAATGCCAGAGCAGTGACCGCGACGGCCAGCAAGAACAGCAGTAACGACGTAGGGGGTCGGAACCCAGTTCCGACCCCCGCATTTTTTAATTTTAGAGTTTAAGCCGAAAGCCGATATGAAAAATTTTTACCCGCTCATTGCTCTTATTCTTACGACTTTAGCCTCGACCTCGGCCCTTGCCGAAACTGAGAGAAATATCACCCTCACCGGGAAGCAACTGATTCACGAAATGTCGTTCGTCGGCCAAAAGTCCCGAACTCTCTACCGATCCGAAGACTACATCGATACGTGCGACCGCCAGGTTCCCGCAACGGTTTATAAGTATGAATGCGATACCCGAACGGTAAACCAGTGTGAGACCGTTCCCGGTTCGGAAAGTTGTTCGAGCCATCCCTCCTGCCGCGACGTCACTCGCCAGGTTTGTAATAGCCACGGATGCACCGACGTCCCTACCCGCGAATGTACGAACGAAGAATCCTGCCACACTACCCCGCCTCACGAATACTGCACTTCGCACCAGGAACAGTATAACTGCGGCGACCGACCTTACACCGAATACCATACCGAGTACTACGATTGTACCAAGACACGTCAGGTCCCGATCGGTACCGAAATTACCGAGGATCTTACGGCCGACGTCATCGTCCAGTTTACCGGAAACTTCACGGGTCTCTCGGGTAAGGATACTTTTAATGTCTCGATCGCAAATGGACTCGACGTCTACCGAGACGATGTCGCGATCGCGCTCACCCATTCGGAAGACACCCACTTCCTTAAGCTGAAAACCCTTTCCAAGGAAAAGACGTCGACGGGAACTAAAAAATCCCATCTCCGTGTCACCTACCAAGTTGAAGTCGTGCCTGTTTCCGAAGCTCTCGGAATGAAGACGACGATCACCGCCCTCGACGCAGACCGGGGTCACCTCTTCCTCGACCTCGCGGGAGCACCCCTCGATGCGAACGTCGACATCAGCTTCACTTCGGAAAAGGATAAATTCCTAGGCGGACTCGAAACGGACCACGCCCAGGAAGTGAATGGCGCAAAGCTAAAACCGACTCCACTCAGCGGCGGTCAACGGATTTCAATTCCGTTCAATTACGGCGGCGGTCCAGATGGCCAAGGGCGAGGTCCGTGTCTAAATCGGCGTCCCCACGTCTTTAAGGTAAAACTTACGCGTAAAATTTCGACGGTGCTCACCGAGGGCCTTATGAATCCGAAAGCTGCCGAAAAAATCGGTGCCTCCCTCGTTTCGACTTTCGAAAAGCGTCTTAAGCTCTCGGGTGGAAAAAGCCCGCAGTGCGATTCAGTTCGGTAGAATACGTCCCCCATTAACGGATCTACCTATCGGGAAAGCCTCCAATCTGGATGATTGGGGGCTTTCTCATTGGTTGACGCTCACTCATTCCGCGCGCATAAATAGAAGACTATGGATGCTTCACTATCCGAAGATGCGAAACGCTCGGTTGCGCTTTACTCAGAGTTTCTGAAGAAAAATCGAATTTCGATCCCCGATATTCATGCGGTTCTCGGATCCGGTCTCGGTTCTTCTTTCGTCGATACTTGGATTCCTAAGAACTGGAAGTGGGTAGCCGATCTCGCTTTCAAAGACCTACCGGCAATTACGGCCGCGACCGCCCCGGGGCATCCCGGAATCTATCGTTTTTTTACGGAGACGACGTCGAACCGGACGCTTTGCCTCCAAGTAGGCCGCCTCCACGGATACGAGGGCCTTCCCCCATCGGAAGTGGCCTTATCGGTTCTCATTCCTCGACTCGTCGGAACTCAGAACTTCGTCATCACAAACGCCGCCGGTGGACTTAAACTGGAATGGCCGATCGGGTCGATCATGATGATTCGCGACCACGTAAACTTCACCGGACAGAATCCGCTCACGGGCCAAGTTCTAAACGGGCTCGATGGGAAACCCATCGGACCCCGGTTCCCCGATCTATCGCGAGCTTGGGACCGAAAGTTTACCGAAAGCATTCGCCGGGAACTTGAAGCCGCCTCCCTCGAGACTTTCGAGGGAATTTACCTCGGGGTCGCGGGACCGAGTTTCGAAACTCCGGCGGAAGTTCGACTCTTCGCTCAGTGGGGCATGGGTACCGTCGGAATGTCGACGGTCTGGGAAGCGATCGCGCTCGTTCACTCGGGAGCCCGGGTTGCCGGCTTTTCCCTCATCAGTAACCTCGGGTGCGGCTTAAATCCGGGGGTGGTTCTGGATCATTTCGAGATTCTCGAGGCATCCCGGAGCGCCGCCCAGAAAGTGACTGCCGCACTTTTTAAACTCGCGGAAACCCCCGTACTTTCCGAATAGTAGACGATGGATCTCCGGTTCGTATTTAAAAAACTCAGACGGTTTAGCCTCGGAGCTAGCCTCGTGATGGGGCTCGTCCTTGGCCATTTCGGGGCAGACGCACGCGCCGCCGAGCCGATCCATATTGTTTTTGATCTCGATTGGACTCTTTTTTCGACGCTGCCCAATGACTTTCCCATTCCGGCCGGGGAAGAGGGTAAACGGTACTTTAAAATCGGGGATGGCACCTTTCGGATGATGGACGGAGTCGAGGATACCCTTCGAAATCTTCTTCGTTATCCTCACGTAAAAATCTCCTTTTTTAGCGGAGGTGACCGGGGCCGAATCGAGCAACTCCTGAAAGAAATCGTGATCGATAGAGAGCCGAAAAGAACGGCATTCGATATCGCGGAAAAAATCCTCGCTTACGAGGATCTCGATGACCTCTACCGGAATATTCCGGTGCCAAAGGGTGTCCGCTTCACCGATCGTTACCGAAAAAATATCGTTCGCCACTTCGGGGATTCGGGTCGCGCCTTCTTAGTCGATGATATTTCTAAATTTGTTTATCCCGAACAGAAGAAGATGCTCTTCCCCGTCCGCGGGACGTATGATTTCTACCGAAACTTTTCGGATACTTACCCGCTAC
>JANXTV010000496.1 GCA_025352185.1 Oligoflexia bacterium | reverse complement strand
CGCAGGTTCCCGCTCCGTCGTTTCCGGCGGACTGATCAGGATCGATGACAAACGTGAAATCTCCCGCTGCCCCGGGGTAATTGATTTTAATCCCTTTGCTGGTGTCGCCCGCGGCGGTTGGGAAAGTGAATGAATTCGGGCTTGAACATCCCGCGGTGCCCGCATCCACCGACGTGATTCCCGTACATGCGGAGTAAGTACTCAAGTAAAGAGGAACCACGGCACTCGTGCTTCCGGCACCGGGGCAAGTGGAGGCCAGCGTGAGGCCAATGGCCGCGGCGTCTGCCGTAATTTTTGCGGGCCAGGTTACCGTCGGGCCGCCGTGGCAGATCGCGGCAGCCGAAGGCGTACGTCCGGCATTGCAGACGCTATCGGAAAGTCCGTTACTCGTTCCGGTATAAGTTCCCGACCGAATGCCGATCTCGACGTCGTTACGCATGACCATAATTACGCAATTGATACCGCCAGAGGGTACTTCACCCGCGCCGAGGCGAGGGCTGTTCGCCATGTTGAAAGGCTGGGGAGTCGCCGTGAGTTCGACGACTGCCGTGAGCCCGGTCTGACACGTCGGATCCGAAGAAAGATAAACGCCGTAAAGTTGGGTATTAATCTGGGTCACCGCGGAGCGACCGACCAGCGCATGGGCGTTCGTCGAGAATATGGAAAGCGGCAGGAGAGTGAGAGCGCCTAAAAGTAGTTTTAATTTTTTCATTTGAATTCCTATTCGAGTTACTGGTTTCCGCCGCGCAGAGTGACTTTTCCGCCGACGGCGTCGCCGCAGCCGACCAACGCAATCGAAGTCCCGACGAATGCGATACCTAATACGACCGTCATCCAAATCCATTTCTTACTCATCATTAATCTCCTGGTTACCGGTTTAGAATTCGTAGCTAGCGCCGACTAAAACCCAGAGGTCGCGTCGGTTCATTTTTCCAGCCACCGTACTCAAGTCTTTGAAGCCGAAAAGATAATCGAGATCCAGCACCGCCGATAAAATCGGCAAGACGGGATATTTTCCTCGGACACCGGCCTTCAGGCCATAGTCGCCTTTCGAAAGAGCGACATCCGAGAATTCAGCCTCCGAACTCGTGCCGTCCGAGAGGGTGGTCGTGACCTTACCCATTCCGGTCGAAAGGTAGAGGCCGCCCGAAAAAGAGACAAACGGAAGGGAGGTATAAGCGGCTTCCGCCGTGACACCGAGGCTGTGGTACTGGGTGAATGAGTCGCCCGAGGCCGAAGTCCGCTTGAATCCGCGGTTCTCGAAGAAGAGGCCGCCCCGGAGTAAGACGGGACCCAGCGGCATGATGTCCGAAGTCCCCTTCAGCACGAATCCGGTTTTGGATCCGTAGGTAATTCCCGCCGGAGGAGCTTCCGAGTAATGGTTCCCACCGAATCCTAGGCCTCCGACTAAAGATCCTTCTTGAGCGAATGCGGTAATCGAAAAGAGAGCGAGAAGCGCAGCAAAGCAGATCGGTTTCATGGTGAGTTATCCTTTTTAAGTAGATCTATAGTGTGTGGAGAGAGCTCCCTATTCACAACGGAACATTTTTACCGGGTGACCGCGCGAATTTTTGACGCGGGATCGGGTTCGAAGACCTGAAAGCGCGTAGCGAGGTCTTCGCTTCGCCCTGATTTTGATTCAGAATGAGAGGATGAAAATCAGCGAGTTCGTTTTTACTGCGGCCTGCGCTTTAGTTGTCTTCCTAAGCGGTTGCGCGACTGAATCGACGATGAGTCGAGAAAACGTCCTCACTCACGAGGATACCGAAAAACTGAGTCTCGCTCTCGCGACGGAGAACCTACCGGCGATCCGGTCGATCTTTGCGAAGCTTCCTCCGAATCGAGAGGAATGGTCCCTGAGTGACCGGGGCCTCGTTAGCCAGGCGTTCGCCATGGAAATCATCAAGGGGCACGAGTGTAAGCCGACGGTAATGGACTACCTCGTTTCTCTCCACCCGGGCGTAGAATGGGAATATATCGACCGAAATACCCGTTTTCCCCACCGTTCGGAGAACGCCTACCTCTGCGGAAATTACTTAAGGAACTTCTATTCCTTCGCCCTCGGCTCCGATCCGGCAATCGAAAAATACCCGAGCCTGCGTGAGGATCGTATCGAGTCCGCTATAAGGGGTACCACGAATGCTTTCGTGAAGTACGTGAATGGAAATCTAGGCTCGCCGAGCGTTAATACTATTCCCGACTTGGAAGTTTTCCTGGAGTGGTTTCAATTCGCGGCCCCCTACGGAAAACAGGCCTGTGCGGAATCGGCAACCTCGAAAGGGTGTTTAGCGCTGGGCCTGTATAAACGTACGGCCGGACAAATGACAGAAAAACTCAACGTGAATAAAGCTCCCTACGAAATGAAGCTGAAAGAGATTCAAGCCTTTCTCGATAGCCAGTAAAAATGGCGTTACCGTGAAAGCCGACCCCATGGACCACCTCCACCGACCTAAATCCAATTCGAAAAAGGTTATTCTCGCCCCGTCGGGGAGCGATGGAGATATTTTTCCGATGCTCGCCTTCGGTAAAAAATTACGGGAAAGGGGTCACGAAGTCCTGATCGCCTCGGTTCCGTCGGGGCGAGAATTTGCTGAAAAGCTGGGTTTCCCTCTAATCGAAACCGGGCTCGACGTGAAGAACTGGACGAGGAATCGGGATTTAAGTCGGGGAACCTTCGCTGCTCGGTCCCGCGACATCCGGTTTATGCAAGACGATATTCGGAAGCAGATTTCGTTCCTCCGCGCGGCGGCCCAGGGATCGTACGCGATTTTCAGCGGCGGATATAATTACGCCGCCGCTACGGTTGCCGAGAGTCTCGGGATTCGCCACCTTCATATTTTTCATGTCCCGAACGTCTACCCGACCGGCGACTATCCGTGCATGAGCGTACCCTGGCAAGGGATGCCGAAAATTCTGAACCGGGTTACGTGGACATTAAACCGTACCTTTCAAAATCTGCTCTTTCGAAAGACCATTAACTCGGTAAGGGAAACGCTTTCGCTCCCTCCGATTCGAGACGTATGGAAAAATTTTACGGAGAACTCCATCGTCGCGGCCCCGCCCGTTCTTCACCGAGTGCCGGAAAACTCAGGCCATTCGCAAACGGGGTACTGGTCTCTCGATGCGGACGAGCCGCTCCCTCCCGAGCTTCTAGAGTTCATTCACCGAGGTCCGAAACCCTTCTATTTCGGGTTCGGTAGCATGTCCACCGGGGAAAAATCGAAAATCATCGAAGCCGTAAAAGCCGTTTGTCGTCAGTTTAAAACTCGCGCGATCATTTCAAAGGGGTGGGCCGAGTTTGAAATTGACCGAGATTTCGGCCGAAATTCCGAACTATTTTTAGCCGGTCGGGTATCTCACGCAAATCTATTTCCGCTCCTCGACCTGGTAGTTCACCACGGGGGGCCGGGAACGATCACGACCGCCGGAAAATCCGGGGTAGTCCAAATCCTCGTCCCGCACCTCTTCGACCAATTCTACTGGGGCGCGCGAGTTCATGCCGCGGGCCTCGGGCCAAAACCTATCCACCGAAATGATTTTTCCGCCGCCGCCCTGATCCAGCGATTCGGGGCCGTACAGGAAACTCCCGCTTACCGGCGCCGGGCACTCGAACTGCAGCCGATTCTCCAGGCCTCGGACGGAATCGAAGACTTTTTTAGACCGGAGTTTCTGAAAAGTATCCGGATGGACCTCTGATGAAGATCGCGATCCTCCCGATTAACGGGGGGCTGGCGTAAACTTTTCCGCGGGCCGGTGGGCGGCTTCATAGAGCCACCAGTGAATTCCGTCGCCCCGGCGTAAGAGTGATTTCGGGTAGATCATGGCGCCCCAGAAAAAATCGAAGACCACTTTATTGAATTGTCGATGATTTCCGATCGCCATTCGAACGAACTGTCCGAGAAGTCGTAGCAGGAGGAAGGGGCGTCGCCCGGTGATCCGCATCCAGTTAAAGGTCGAGGTGAATCCCATCCGGATCATATAATTCCGATAAATTTTCGATAGGTATTCTACGTTAAACTCTCCCGTCTCGATCATGAGCGGAGTGAAGAGCATATCGGGAATGTTCTTCGGCCGGTCGGCTTCTTTATCGAAGTCGATCAAAAATTTCTGCTCCTTCGAGGTATGGTAGAGAGGAGTGTCGTAAAATGGCTTAAATAGGCTTAAAAACGGCACCGTATGGTATTTCCGTTGGAGCGAAAACGCGTAGTGATAGGTGCGCATAATCTGTTCGCGAGTCTCGCCCGGGAGGCCGATCATAAAGAGCGCCATCGTATCGATGCCGGTTTTTTTACACATGGCGAGAGTTTTCTCGAGAACGTTCAGATCGAGGTGCTTATGGATGATCTTATCGAGTACCTGCTGATCGCCACTCTCGATTCCGAACATGAGATAGACTACGCCCGCGGCTTTCGCGAGGTCGAGCATTTCTTGATCGAAGGAATCTGCGCGAACCCCGTTCGGAGTGTCCCAGGTGATATTTAATTTCCGTTCGATGATTCCGCGCATGATTTCTTTAAACCGTTCGCGGTCCGCAGTCAGGTGGTCATCCTCGAAATGGATATGATTCACGCCGTGCTCTCGGACGAGCCGGGTTATGAGATCGAGCACGTACGCGACGCTGTGGTAACGCATCCGCCGGCCCATCGTCTGGTAGATAGAACAGAACTTACACGGGTAGGGACATCCGCGGCTCGTCGTGATGAACGTCGCCCGATAATTTCCGCGGAGGGAAATATTTTTCCGTCCACCGAAGCCCTGCCGGTAGAGTTCGAAGTACTGCTCGAGGTTAATCCCGTCGAACTCGAGGCGATATCGGTCGAGGTCGTGAATCGCTTTCGACGGATTCTTTATGAACTTTCCGTCTTCGTTCACGTAAGCGACGCCGCCGATCTGTTGCCAGGGTTCGCCTTTACGGAGCGCATCCGTCAGCCCGACGAGCGCCTCTTCACCTTCGGCGACGACGACGGCATTAATGGGGGCGTCGCTGTAAAGATATTCCTGCGGTCGCGCCGTAACGTCGTGCCCGCCGCAAATGATGAATGCGTCAGGTAGGGCTTCTTTCACGAGGCGAATCGCTTTCAGCGTGTCCGGTAGGTAGCGTCCGGCCACGACCGTGAAGCATATGAGGTCGGGCTTAAACGCGACCGCGGCCTTTTCGAACTCCGCATCCGTTAAACCGAAGCGACCATCGGAATCGGGATTTCGAATGCATTTAAAATCGGGATAAGCCATTCCGTCGAGAATCTTTATCTCGGAATTTCCCGCCAGCTTTAGCGCGCTCTCGAGATAGAGGAGACCAATCGGGATACCGACCCACGGATTATCGGGAAACATGAGTCGAGGCGCATCGACGGAGGCGCGCGCGAGGAGGACCCGTAGGGGTTTCTTCGTTTCGCTCATTGCATGGCCGCCCGAGTTTTATCCCAGAACTGCCAACGGGCTTGGAGTGAGTTTACGCCTTCTTTCCAAGCCCTTTCGTAGAGTTCGGATTGGTTCCGGCAAAGGAGGTCGAGGCATTTTTCTGCGAGGGGTCCGTGTTCTTCTCCATCGATCGCGATGTGACGTTCGAGGTAATAAAGAAAGGTCGGAGCCTTCACGTTTTCTCGCTCGAGGGTTTTCACGATACGGTCGAACATATCCGGGATTAGTTTTTCCCGACCGTAAAAGAAGGCCGCCGCGATTCGCACGATATCACCGCTTTTCGCGAGCGCGAGGTTGCGGGTGACGAAATCTCGCGCCCCTTCCGGCATGACCGTGACCTCGAGCGTTCGTGCGTATTCCTTGATCGGCGCGGTGTCGACGCCCATTTCGGTCATCGCTTGGAGGTAAAGTTCGTAATGCGAGCGTGGAACTCCATTTTGATCGATGTCGGATTCTTCGGCGACGACGATCTGATTAATGAAACGGACCATCTCGGTAGGGTAGCGTGAAGGTCGCCACGGCACTTCCACGCACGTGATGATTCTCTGGATCGCTTTCAGCAGGCACATGAAGTCCCAAACCGCGAAAATATGGTGAGACATGAAAACCTGTACATTTTTTACTGAATTCAGTTCAGCGTACAAAGGGTGGGTGAGCAGCTTTCCTTGCCAGGATTTTAAATCCGCATTCATGTAAACTGAGTTTATGGACCCGTCTACCTAACGGCTAGGGAATTATCGACGGGCGACTGTCAAAAAAAGATCGTCGCGAAACGAGAAAGTATGAGTCGGGTAAGGGTAGTGCACGGTAAGCAGAATCGAATTCAATGGGGACTGAATCGGTTAGCGACTCTCTCGCCCGCTGGGTCGAAGAGTCGCCTAACGGCCGAGGGTGTCGTGCGTTCGATTCCGGAGGCCGATTTATCTGCCATTCGGAGGATCGATCCGACTTTTTTCGATCGCCTCTCGGTGGTCACGGAAGAACTCGAGACGAAGGGACTCTCTCCGCTAGGCCGAGTGGCATTCCGGGCGAATTTCGTTCGTTCGCTAGAGAACTATTCCGGTATTGCGGGGGCGTGGAATGAACGGAATACGGTAGTGAATGATGCGCCGTGGATTATTCTCGGATTTCAGCGAACGGGAACGACGTTCCTGCAGCAACTCCTGAGTCACGATCCCTCGTCCCAGGGAATGCCGTTCTGGAAGTTGCTGAATCCAGACCCTCGCCTACCCGAATGGAAAAAGAAGGTCCGTGCGTTCGGCACGTCGTTCGTAAACCGCTTCGTGAATCCGGAGTCGACCGTCATTCACGAAATTCGTCCGGATTCTTTCGAAGAATGTTGGTGGCTCTTTGGGCATCAAATCGGCACTCTTTGTTTTGACTTCCATTTTAATCTGGCTAAAACGAAGGCATTCCTCGCGCAGCCGGGCGAACGGAACGGACTCTACGCTCGTTATGCACGAATGCTTGCTTACGTCGGAAAATCGGGGGATCCCCGGCCGTATGTATTAAAAGCTCCCGACCACCTCTGGCGACTCGAGGAGCTCTTCCGAGTATTTCCCCGCGCGCGCGTGGTGTGGATGCACCGGGATCCGCTCGAATCCATTCCGTCCTTTTCCGCTTTGAGTTCAATGCACCGGCGCGTCGCTTTAAATCGGTTCGACCCGTGCGAGGTCGGCCCCCACGTAGCGGCCACATATTTAGAGGGAGTGACTTCCGCGATGCGTTTCCGCGAAAGCCATCCGCAGGCGAACATCTACGACCTCCGGTATTCAGATTTTATTCGCGACCCTCTGGCCGCGGTACGCGCGCTCTACGGATTTTTCGGTGAAAACATC
>JANXTV010000494.1 GCA_025352185.1 Oligoflexia bacterium | reverse complement strand
GTGATTTTTGGGAATGCCTTCTTTTTAAATTTGAGAATTTTTAAATATTGGTTCAGTGCCTCCACAAAATCTTTATTCGTGAATGCAAAGTGGCTCATGACGATTTCGTCGATGACTATATTATCTACGTCGTCCGTGGCGCGCTTTACTAAATTCGTAAAGCGATCGTTTGGATTATACTTCCCATCAGTAAACGCGATCTCGAGGCTCGTACCGTTCGTGAAAAGGACTCGAGTGGGTGCCGTCGGAGGGATATCCTTAATTTGGCCCCCTTTCGCAAAAACATCGACGAGCTGGCGATAGTGGTCGTCGTAGGCTTTTACGAATACCGGATCGGAGTGGCGAAACATGCGGTTATATCGGGGCGCGGTCGACATGTTCGCGGTACCTCGGCAGAGTACGCTTTTTTCACCGTCTTTAAGGAGTAGACCCTTTTCGTGCATGATCGGAATCATTGCGTCTTCCGTCTTTGAAAAGAGCGGTTGCGATACGACTTTGCATTTACCGACATTCCATTTACAGCCGGCGTCCATAAATCGTTTCAGTCCCGGACCCATGTCGCCACTTTTAAATCGAGCCTTCTTAAAGTCCGTGGTCATTTTTTCGCCGGCCGCGAAGTCCATTTCAAGAGCGCGGTTCACATCGGTAATGAACGTGACGGGAATTCCTTTTTTCATCGCATCGATCAGGAGATCGAATACTTCGTCGTCGTTCACTCCGTAGCGAGTGAGGATGATTTCGCGACCCGGACCGGGACCGCCGGAAATGAATTTTCGGAGCGCGCCCTTTTCAAGATCGAGGATGTTCACACCCGTGCTTACGCGCGGGTGACTCGAGGTGAATTTTTCACTGACGTACATCATATCGACACTGTCTTCGGCAGCTTCGAGCGTCGATTTCACTTCCTTCGCGGCCAGCGGTTCTAACGGATCATCCGCCGCAAAAAGCGGGAGCGCAGACGCGAGGAAAAGAACGAGCGCGAAAAAAATTTTTCCTGCGAGATACATAGGCATGAATTCCTTACTTACCTATCGGGAGAGTCGCTTCTAAATTTAAGCTTATGTTCTCGTTCGGGAATTTAGGTTTTGGGGCTAGTCATTTGCTCTATAGAGGAGGAGAGCCCCGGCGGGAGAGGAAATGCTGGATTGTTCAGAAGCTGTAGCGTCAAAGATCTTTCGTCCGATTGGTAAAAGAATGAAATGGATCGCGCGGCTTCTCAGCATCTACGTCGTCTTTTTTTGCCTGAATCTAGGGCTCCTCTTTTTCACCACGATCCCGTTCGAATTTCTTGCGAAGGTCGTCTCGCACGCCGAGGTTTTCGTCGTTGGAATTTCAGGTTCGCTTTATAATGGCCTAAAAATTTCGGAAGTGACTTTTGGTAACGTCGATAGTCCCGTCTATGGAAAATATACGGGCATCGAATTCCAGTACAAGCGGTTAGCCGATCTCCTTTTTTCACGAAAACTGATTATCGATAAAATGGCGATGAACGGGATAGACATCACGGTTACCGGGAAAGTACTCGGCTCGTCGCCCCCTCCCGCCGCGGCTCCCGTGCCAGTGGCGACTCCGACGGCCGGTGAAGCGAAGGCTCTCGCTGATTCGAAGGCGGCACTCGAGAAAGCGACCGAAATATTTAAACGGGCGTTTCTAAACGATGACCCGTGGATTCGCGAGTTTCGCATTGGTGAAATTCGATTCTCGAACTTTAAAGTTACCCAAACGATAACCCAGTCTATTCCTTCGCTCGGCGGAGTGGACCCCACCCGGTTCGAAAAATTTGAATTCAAGGAAGTCAGTTATAAAGATTTCGTTTTCGCCAACGGAATAAAGTTCGGTGAAATGAACTTTATTTCCGAACGCCAGGAATACCACGCAAAAGGTTTCGCATGGAAAAAAGGGAGCTACCCCCGAATCGAGGAAGTCTCGGCAACGATGCGGAAAGCATTTGATCCAGACTATATTTCCAACGATCTCGACCTAAAACTTGAGATCGCGGGTACACCCCAAGCGGTGAAAGATGTCGAGATGAAATTATCGGCGCTCGGCGGAAAGATCGGCGGAAAGTTCGGCCCTAACTCGAGGGTCGATATCGACGTTCACGACCTTACGGTTCGAGATTTTTATCGGGTACCGCTCCCGATCACCCATTTAAACCTGGAAATACGATCCCCCCAGGCGATCGGAACTTCGCCGATGCTCGAACTCGCCGGGAGCTTTCAGATCGGGACGACCCGATTTAATTTGTCGCCTCTGGCGCCGATCGACCGGAGTGTGGGGATGCTTGCCCGGGCGAGTGCGATGGTCGGACGACTACTCTATACGATTGAATTTCTTCCCGCTGTTCACGGGGGCATGACCACACCCATTCGTTTGCGGTCAACCCGCTCGGAGAGCGCGCAAGATAACCTCGCGGCCCTGTATTTTTCGGGCAATTACGCCGATCTAGACGCGTTAAAACGTCTCCAAATCGACACCGACTTAAAGTACTTCGACCGGTCCGTGCCGCCGTTCGCGAAATATGTCCCGGTCGTGCGCCGGGCCGCGAGCCGCATGCCGGCCAGCTCCGCGCGGCCCCGGCCTAATTATCTGCGTCGCCGTTAACGCCGATCAGGTTCTTCGTATCGATCGCCGACGTAATCGTGCGGTAGTCCGTTATTTTGCCGGTCTCGGCATTTGCTAATACTGCTTTAACGAGGACCATGTTCGTGTCTTTAGTCGTATAGCCCGTCGCTAGACCGTTCGTGATGATGTCGAGCTGCTTCGTTCCTCTCGGATCGGTCGGGGACGCCTTCCATGCGAAATAGCTATCGTTGTAGTACGCGTACGAGGTGCAACTATTGAAATAATAGATTTGGTAGATCTCGGGGTTCGAGACGAGTTTAATTCGCCGTTCCCGTTGGATTTTTTCGAGTGAGAGGTAGTCGCCCAGTCCGCTGTGTCCGTCATAAATCATGAGTGCGTCGTGTTCGATTGCGTCTTTATAGAGGACGAAGAAAGCGCTCGATCCTTCCTCGGAAGAGTCACCGTAGAAGAGTCGGACGGAAACCGTTCCGCTCGGCGTTTCCTTTTCGAATTTGCGGGCGAACGGATAACCGTTAACCCATTTTCCGCGCGGAATTTCTCCACGCTTCTTTGCGGCCCGGGTGAGGTTCCGAAGGTCGGCCCGCGTAATTTCGGATTCGGAAAACCCCATTCCGATAAATTGATTCCGGAGTTGGTCGAACTGGACGGCGCCGGGATCTTTACTCTTAATCGGAGAGCGGCTGGCGTTTCCTGCGTAAGTGCCGATGAGTAAAGTAATCGGGATGATTTTTTTTCCGTCTCGAGTCTGCACGAGGCGAGAATATTCCGGAACGGTTTCTCTCCCGACGATTTCCTGTGCGCTCGGGAGCGCCTTTAACGTTCCTTCGACTTGGTAGTACTGCTCATCGCGAGTCAGTTTACATCCGGGGCGGTCCGGGCTCCAGTTATACCAGAAGTACTGTTCATCGGGATCCTGGGCATCGGTGCATGCGTTTGGATTCTCGCTACCGTTCGCCTCGAGGGCTTGATTAAAGATCGCCTCGGGTTCAAACGGGAGCACGACCGGGTAGGAGGTTCCGGCTGAGTTGAGGACCGAGATCGTCCCCGTGTAACGGTAACGGACGAGGTATTTACCGGAGTGCTCGCTAGAGCGGTCGACGAAGATTTCCGAGATGCGGTGGTCGTTTTTAGGAACGGCCGAAAGTTCAGAAAGGGTCATCGGTCCAAAAAGGAACTTCAGCTGGGCTTCGATTTTTTCCCGGGACGCCTTTTCCGTCGGTGGCACTGAACTCGCAATGAGAACGGTGCCGTCGAAAGTGAGGGTCGCTTCATGGTTTTCGGCGCCCGTGTAGGCGGAGGCCGTGATCGCGATAAAGCTGAATGCGGTTGCAAAGGCGCGGAGAAGGCTAACGAGCATAGAGCACTGCGTTAGCATTTTACTAGAATTTCCGCAAAGGCTATTTAAACTGCTAATATTATTGGACTCTATAAAAAGAAAGGGCCCCCAGATGGGAGCCCTTTCCTCATTTTAACGTGGGTTCGAGAGGGATTATTGGCCCTTGATGATGACGACGTCTTTACCACCGGTAAAGAGTCCGTCTCGCGTCTTGATCGAAACCGGCCGACGAGTCGAGACGGAAGCGACGTTGAAGGTCGCGTCCTGTCCGTCGGTGTGGTTTTGCTGGCCCTTCAGGGAGAAGACTTCCTGTTCGCCAGTCGCGAGGGTGCCCATTTTTTTGAACTTGATCGTCACCGAGCGAGTCTTAGTCGTGGTTTCGACCGCGCGGCGTACGCAGTAGGTTTCTTCCCAGCTGCAGTAGCGAGCGACGTTAACGACTTCGTTGTAACAACGGCGGCCGTAGTCCGTGCATTCCGTGCGGCCGGTGCGGCGGTTAACGTGGCAAACGCGCTCAGGAACGCACACGCGGCGAACCACGCTGTCATATCCACAATGGGCGCCGCTCTGTCCGGAGACCACGCGGGTGCCGTATTCGGCGCAAACCGTCGTTCCCATCGAAATCGGGAGGGTGAGTTCGACTTCCGATGGAGTCATCGAAGTGCGGATCAGATTCAGATCGTCCGAAGTAGCGGCGACCTTACTCGAATTCAGGAGAACGTCTTCAGCCGCGTTGGCGACGGAGACGAATCCAGTTGCGAGCACGACGCTCAGGCAAAGGGCAGCAAGGACGATGGAACGAGAGATGTTTTTCATGGGACTCCTCAAAACTATTAGGTTTACGATTAACGGACATCGCTTCCGGGTCTTCCGGTAGTGCCACTTCTCCTCTCCAGGAGAGGTAATTGCGATGTCACGGGGAGTCGTATAACAAGAAGCGTACCCGTGTCACTTGAGTACAATCTGCCCGTACGAGAGGAATGACGCGGCGATTTTACGGCAAATGGAGACCGATTCGGCAAAATGCGCCCATAACGCGGTGCGTGGTTTAACGCGTTTTTAGTCGTTTTGCTTTTTCGTGATGCCGTCAGGAGGGAGTTGCGACTGCCAGAAGGAACTCGAACCGACGTACTTCGCGAACGTAAGGGCATCGTCGAATCGTTTCGCGCAGGCTGCGAAGAGGGGGGCATGGGCGGGATTCTTCTCCACGATTTCTTCCGTGAGGAACGTCGTCTGCTCTTTTCCCTCTGCGTTCTTCGCCGTCGCCGCGTACTGGGACCCGAGACCCGAACTGTAAAGTCGGGTGACATGGTAGGTGATGCCGGCGTGGGTAACGGTACGTGCAGGATTTAGGGGTGAACTCATCGGATATGCCTCGTGTGTTATTCTAACTTAAACCGCCATGGCATTCGTTCAAGCAGATTCTCTCATCGAAACGACGTTAGACAGTTCCTCCGGCGGCGACGTCGCTGCGGGCTGCGGCTATGTCACCGTGTCATCCCCGGTGTTGATTGACGTCCGTTCCGAAGGGGAGTTCCACGACGGTGTGGTTCCCGGGTCGGAAAATATCCCGATCCTGACGAACGACGAACGGCACCGAGTCGGCCTCACCTATAAAGAGCAGGGCCAAGACGCGGCCATCCGCCTCGGACACTCGTTAGTCGATCCGCACCGGGAAAGTCGCGTCGCTTCGTGGACGACCCGGCTCGCGACGGTTCCCAAAGAAAAGCGTTTCGTCTTCTGCTGGCGCGGCGGCCTTCGATCGAAACTTGCGACGGATTGGATTCGCGCGGCGGGAGTGCCGGTTTCGCAAGTCGAAGGAG
>JANXTV010000474.1 GCA_025352185.1 Oligoflexia bacterium | reverse complement strand
GTCGGTGATGACTTCTTCTGAGGTTGGCTGAATCGCATAGTCGCGGCCATGACGATCTTTGACCCGCATGAGTTCAGGTCTCGGCGGCGTAGATCTCGGAAAAGACTTCCGGGATAAAATCGTACGTTCCCTTCCCGACATGAATAAAGTCATGAACGATAAGCCGATGACGAACTTCACGATCGATAACAGCCCCGACGGCAGTATGATGATTGACGAAAACTCGGGATCGAATAACGGCTCGAAGAATCGCGATTCCGGTTCCAGCTCGCGTTCGAACCTCGCACCGGGCACGGGAACTTCGGGGACCGCTCCGGTACCGGGAAACCCAGTGATGCCGCAAGGTGGGTTCGCTCCCGACAGTGGCGATCTTCCCCCCCCTCCACCCGTGTTCGATGGTGGTCAGGGCTAATATGGCGATCACCCCGCACACTCCTACTCCCCGCCTCGGTCAGATTCTCCTGAAGCACACTTCGCTTCAGGACGGTCAACTCGAGGAAGCGCTCCGCATCCAGGAAAAGGAAGGGGGACTCCTCGGGGATATCCTGATTCGACGAAACATGATTATGCCCCACGAGATCATGCGGGCACTTTGCATTCAGCTCGGCATTCCGTTCGTGGAAGATTTAAAGCCTTCGGATATTGATCCGAAAATCGTGAGTGGGATTCCGATTAACTACTGTAAGGCGAAAGAAGTGATTCCGATGACGAAGGAGATGACTCCTTCGGGCGAACGCCTCGTCGTCTGCGTCGCCGATCCATTTAACGAATCCATCATCGACGACCTCCAGGTGCTCACCGGAATGCCGATCCGGGTTTGCGTTTCGACTTCGATGCGAGTGCAAGACGCGATTAACCGCGTCTACGAACGCAACACCGATAACATGGTTGGAGAAATCGAGGGTGAATTCGAAGAAGCGATGGACCTCGAAGGCCCGATCGATATTCTCGAGGGCACCGAAGACGATGCCCCCGTCATTAAATTCGTGAACTCGCTCCTTTTCCGTGCGGTAAAAGAAAACGCTTCCGATATTCACATCGAGCCGTTTGAAAAGGAATTCGTCACCCGGTTCCGCGTCGATGGCGTGCTCTACGACGTCATTCGGCAGCCGAAACGCGCCCACGCGGCCATCAGCTCCCGGATTAAGGTCATGGGTCAGCTCGACATCGCTGAAAAACGACTTCCGCAGGATGGCCGGATTAAAATTAAAATTGCCGGTAAAGATATCGATATTCGTCTTTCGACCGTCCCCGCCGCCCACGGCGAACGGCTCGTCATGCGTATTCTTCAGCAGACGGGCACGATCATGTCGCTCGAACAACTGGGCTTCTCGGCTCGTTCGAACGAAATTATTGAAAACCTCATCTCGAAAAAATACGGAATGATTCTCGTCACCGGTCCTACGGGCTCCGGGAAATCTTCGACCCTCGCCGCGTGCCTATCAAAACTGAACGCACCCGAGCGGAATATCATGACCGTCGAAGACCCGGTCGAGTATCAAATTCACGGCATTAACCAAGTTCAGATTAATACGAAGATCGAACTCACCTTCGCCCGGGTCCTACGGGCCTTCCTTCGTCAGAACCCTGACATCATCATGGTCGGGGAAATTCGAGACCGGGAAACTGCGGAAATTGCCATTAACGCTTCGCTCACCGGTCACTTAGTTTTATCCACGCTCCACACCAACGACGCGCCCGGTGTCTCCACTCGTCTCACCGATATGGGTGTCGAACCCTTCCTCGTCGCCTCCTCGCTTCTGGGAGTGATTGCGCAGCGCCTGATTCGAAAAGTCTGCACGAAATGCCGCGTCCCGCATACGCCGTCCGAATTTGAAATGATTGAATTAGGGATGCAGAAAATCCCGGACGGGGCGACGATCTTCAAGGCAGTCGGCTGCCCAAGCTGCTCACATTCGGGCTATTCAGGTCGTACCGTTTCGCATGAACTCATGCTGATCGACGATAACTTGAGATCGCTGATCGTGAAACGCGCCGACGGCGGGATGATTAAGAAAGCCGCCGTTGCCGCGGGTATGCGGACACTGCGGGAAGACGCGATCGGAAAAGTATTTGCCGGCGCGACGACGATTGACGAACTACTACGCGCGACCCATGCCGAAGAATAAGAGGAGTTAAGCGATGCCCGTTTTTGATTATAAAGCTTATGCTCCCGGCGGAAAATCTAGCCGCGGACTCGTCGACGCAGAGAACGTAAAAGCCGCACGCCTGAAACTCAAGAAGCAGGGACTTTCCGTTTACGAAATCGGAGAAAAAAATTCAAATAGCACTAAGGGTGCGGCCGGTAGCAACGCCCAAGCCGGATTTTTCTCGGCGAAAGCGAGTCAAAAAGATATCGCGATGATGACTCGTCAGCTCGCGTCGCTCATTAAAGCGAACATTCAGCTCGTCGAAGCACTGAGCGCGATGGTCGAACAGTCCGAACACCCGGTCATTAAGCTCACGCTCTCCCAGGTAAAGCAGGACGTGAACGAAGGGGCCTCCCTTTCTCGCGCGATGTCGAAGCATCCCCGAATCTTTGATAATATTTTCGTAAACATGATCGAGGCCGGAGAGGCGTCCGGCACGCTCTCGCTCGTCATGATTCGTCTCGCCCAACTGAAGGAAGCGCAGATGCGCCTGCGCACGAAAGTCGTGAGCGGGATGACCTATCCATGCCTGATGCTCGTCGTGGCTTCGGTCCTCATGATCGCCATTTTTACGTTCGTGCTCCCGCAGTTAAAAACGGTTTTCGATTCGATGGGGAAAAAGATGCCCCCGATGACCGTTTTTCTCATGGCCACATCGGATATCATCATCACTTACTGGTACCTTATTCTCGGAAGTTTCGTCGGTTCGATCGTTTTCTTTCTTCGTTGGAAAAAAACTCCTACGGGAAAACCCGCCTGGGATGCCATGCAGCTGAAGATTCCGATTTTCGGATCTCTCATCCGGATGATCGGCGTGACTCGATTTACATCGACCATGGCCACCCTACTTGGATCCGGCGTACCGATTCTCGGAGCGCTCACCATCGCGCGGAATCTCGTGGGGAATACCCTACTGGCGAACGCAATCGCGAACGCACGGGAGAATATCACCGAAGGGCAGTCGATCGCCGGTCCGCTCGGAAAATCGGGACAGTTTCCACCCCTCGTTATCCATATGATTTCGATTGGTGAAAAAACCGGGGAACTCCCCGCCATGCTTCTGAACGTCGCGGAGACGTACGAAGAACAAATTAACGCAAAGATTGAGGGACTCACCTCCCTCTTAGAACCGTTGATGATTATCGGAATGGGGGGAATGGTCGGATTCATTGTGATCTCCGTATTCATGCCCCTCCTCGATCTCGGCAACATTAATTAGGAGAACGATATGATGAACGAAGTAGTAAAGTCCCCGCTCGAAAAATCCATCCTCCGCAGCGAACGCGGCTTTACCCTGACCGAAATGCTGATCGTCGTGGCCATTATCGCGATGATCGGTACGTTCGCCGTGGGTAAAATCATGTCGCAGTATAACCGCGCGAAGGTTGACTCGACGAAGATCCAAATTCGAAACTTAGCGACGCTCCTCGATAATTTTCGCCTCGACTGCAACTATTACCCGACGACCGATCAAGGCTTAGAAGCACTGGTCTCGAAACCGACGGGCGGACGTGAATGTAAAAACTACAATCCCGAAGGCTATTCGAAAAAAGTCCCGAACGATGGATGGGGTAATGCTTTTATCTACGAATCGGACGGAACGAAATTCGTAATTAAGTCGCTCGGCCAAGACGGCGCCCCGGACGGCACCGAAAATAACGCCGACATCACGTCGGATACGATCTAAATTTCCTCAGTCTAAGAAATGAGCTGGGAATGGTCCTTGCCTCCTTCCGCCATCGTGTAGCGTCCAACGAAAAAGGGTTTTCGCTCGTCGAACTCCTGGTCGTCGTCGCTCTGATGGCTCTGATCGGGACGATGGCCATTCCCAGCATTTCCAGCGTCTTTAAGCTTTCGCTCGGCTCTACTACCCGCGACCTCGCGACGACCGTTCGGCATGCCTATAATGCGGCCCTAATGACGAAAAAAGTTCACCGACTCGTCTTCGACATTAAGAATCGGCAGTACTGGGTCGAAGTCGGCCCGCAACAACTCCTAATGGAAACTGAAGAATCGAAAGCCCGCGCGGCCCGCATTAAAAAATTCGGGTCGAAGTCAGACGACGATAAAAAAGAGGCTGGCCCCAATTTTACGCTCGCGACTTACGTCACGCGCAAAAAGAACGAACTTCCCCGCGGGGTAGAGTTCGAGGACGTAACGACCGAGCAAACGAAAGATCCCATCGTCGAAGGTACGGCGTACACGCACTTTTTTCCCCACGGGATTATCGAACAAACGGTGATCCATCTCAAGGATACGTCTAACCATAAGGCGACTCTCGTCATCGAACCGATCGTCGGCCGGACGAAAGTGATCGAACGCTACCTCACCACGAAGGAGGCGTTACTCGAGCCATGAGAAGAATCCTGCGCGGAGATGGTTTTACATTACTGGAAGTGATGATTGCGATGGCGATTATGCTCGTCGCGTTTTCCTCCATTCTCGCGATCCAATCCTCGAGTATGAGCTCCGCTTTAAAATCCCGCCAAATTCACGAGGTGAGCATGCTCGCCCGGTGGGCAATCGCGCAGACGGAAGTCGAAATCTCCGGAAAGAAATTTGACGAAATGTCGGAGGAACTCTCGGGTACGTTCGATGAGCCGTACCAGGACTATTCTTGGACCCGAAAAATTAAGGAAGTAAAACTGCCCAACCTCCAGGGCCTGAGTAAAGCCGCCAACGCGGCCGGTGGCGGAAGTGATGCTTCGAGTAGTAAAGACGAAGAGGAAAAAAATTCGGCAATTATGGAGCAGATGACAAAGGTCATCACGAACTTCCTTTCGAAGGCGGTTCGCCAAGTAACGATGACCGTAAAATGGAAACGCGGCGCCTTCGAGCAAAACTACGAAGTGGCCATGTACTGGGTGGATCTAAACAGTGATTTCCAGATTAATCCGTAAAACATCACTCACTCGGAATACCGAAGGATTCACGCTCGTCGAAGTGATGATCGCGATCGTCCTCCTCGTGATGATTTCGGTCGCTATCTACCAGGCGACGACCCAGACCTTCCGTTACCGTGCGCGGGCAATCGGTGAGGGAGACTTTTACGGAGGGATTCGTCTGGCGATGGGGCTCATTGACCGGGACGTCGCCGCTCTCTTTTCTCCGGTAAATTTTAATCCGAAAAACTTTAAAAAAGACACCGCCGCCGCGCCGGTAGACCAAAACGGCGCATTTGGCGGGAACCAGGGGAAAATTCCGGGTGCTCCCCCCGGACCCGATGCCGTAAGTCCCGAGGATCAGACGAAGCTCGACGAACTCCTCCGTTCAGAATACGGCCAAACGAATGACTACTGGCTCGGCGCGACCGACCTGAGCGGAATCCGTCCCTCGCGGTTTGTCGGAACGGACTCCCGTCTCCAATTCGTTTCGGCCTCCCACATGCGGGTCTATAAAAATACTCCCGAATCCGAGTTTACAAAAATCATTTACGAACTCCGGGAGGATAAGAACTCGGAGATCGTCGAGGGCACTAAACTTCTCGTCCGGATTGAAAACCCGGCCGTTTTTTCGGAAGAGAAGAAGAACCAGGATCCGAAAGTTTATCCGCTCCTGCCCGGGGTGAAATCGTTTAAATTTCGCTATTATCGTAAGGATAAAAAGGCTTGGGAGGTTGCTTGGGATACAAACCGCGACGATATGAAAGGGCTCTATCCTGATTTAATCGAACTCCAAGCCGAAATCGTCGGCGCGAATCGTCTTACTTTTAAGGCGATTTACATGTTTAAACCGGAGACTCCATTTTATGGCATTGATCCCACGCTATAAAATTCTCACCGGAAAAGGAGAAGAGAGCGGCATTGCCCTCTTTATGGTGATCGCGGCGATGACGCTCGGTGTCGTGGAGACGCTGACCTCGACGCTGTTCGGCCCGTCGTGGGCGCCGGCGGTGT
>JANXTV010000356.1 GCA_025352185.1 Oligoflexia bacterium | reverse complement strand
TCCCGCGACGGCGACACCGATTCCGAGTCCCCAGATTTTTCCGTTTGCGGACGGAGGTTCGAGCGAGCGAAAGGTGATCGCGTTTCCAAAGTTTTTCAGAATCGCGTTCGCCTGAGTTTGATTTAAGTTCGACAGCGTCGGCTGATTCCCCGCCAGGGCCGAAAGCGAAGCGAATCCTAAAATAAAGACTGAGAAAACCATCCATACGAGGGGAAATCGGATCATCGTGAACCTACTCTCTATGCCCTCTATGAAAACAAAAACCGCGGCCCCCGTCTATGGGTGGGCCGCGGTTTCTTCTTTAAGCTTTCGACTATCTCTCGACTAAAACGATTCTTTACACGAAAGGAAGGTCGTGAAGCCGCCACATTCGTCGCGGGTTTCGATCGAGTACTCGCCCGCTGCCGCGCGACTTAAGGTACGCGTGTAGCCATTCCACGAGGTGAGGAGAGGAAATTCGCTCTTTTCGATTTCGGTCATCGAGAACACCGCCGAATAGGTGTTAGTGTTTTTCTTCGCCGTGAAATCGCGGAGGGTTTCCACGATTTGGTATTGGCCCTTCAGATTCGTTTCCTGAATTTCAATCTGGAGCAGATCGTTAAATTGAGTAACGGCGCAGGTGACTTTAACCGGATTTACGCGGTCGGCGGCGTGGGCGTAAGCGCCCACCATGAGGCCTAAAAACAGGGCGATGAATAACTTCTTCATAAAATACTCCGTGAGAATGACTGTAAGATTTCAGCACGTGTAGCACCGCGCGCCGCGCAATGCACGGGAGAATTTCGTGCCGCGAAGTCAGGATTCCGTTAGGGCAGGGCCCGGGAGGTCGACGGAATCAGGGGGTTTTTTGCCAGTCGTAATTAAAGCTAACGCTGATTCGGTCGGTGCGAGAGCGGCTCGGGGTCACTTCGTGTTTTAGCCAGCTTTCGAAGAGGACGAGTTCACCGGGGCCCGGAACGAGGGAAAAAAACGACCGATTCGCCGTCTTCGCATTCGGCTTTCGCGGCGGAGACGCCATGAAGGCGGGTAGACGCGGGTCTTCCAGTTTTAGGCTGCCGGATCCTTTCGGGACCTGGAGGTAGAACGTTCCGCTCACCGAGGAAAGCGGGTGGAGGTGGAAAGAGTGATTACAGCCCTCCCCCATCACGTTTACCCAGAAAGAACTCATCTCGAGAAACCCACTCCCGAGATCCATTTCGAGCGACGCTGCGTATTTTTTCACTTCGCCGTCGATCCAGCGCTTTAGCTCCGCGAAACCGCTCGAGCGAAACGCGAGGTCGGTAATTGAAGAGTACGAAGTGTACCCATTCGGGTAGTTCTCGCGGCTCCACTTTTCCCCGGTCGTGTCGAGTTCACGGAAAAGCTTCACTTCACGAATAAGCGCCGGAATCCATTTCCGGGCAAGCGGGGCGCGAAGTTTCGTTCGGTAGATTTGGGTGGGGAAAAGCGAGATTAGGCTCATTTTGCATCCTCATCCGCCGTACCCGCGGGGACGAATCGAAGGCTCACGGAATTAATGCAGTATCGATTCCCCGTGGGTTTCGGCCCGTCGGGAAAGATATGTCCGAGGTGGCCCCCGCAGTTAGCGCACAGGACTTCTACCCGCCTCATCCCGTGGGAAACGTCCGTTATTTCGTGAATTCGAGACTTATCGATCGAATCGAAAAAACTCGGCCACCCGCAGTGCGATTCAAATTTTTGATCGGCGGTGAAAAGCTCGGCGTGGCATCCGCGGCACTGGTAAATTCCCGGGTCAAATCGGTCCCAGTACTCTCCCGTAAATGGACGTTCCGTCCCCTTTTCACGGAGGACCCGATATTCCTCGGGAGTCAGTTTAGCCTTCCAGTCGCTCTCTTTCATACCTTAAGATAACTCTATGGCTCAGGCTTGGACCACCCTAAAAGATGACGACCTCTTAAAGCTCCGCATCTGTGACCTCGACCTAAAAATCGAAGAATCCGACCTCGAGGACCGCATTCGGCAACTCAGCTCGGAACTCGCCGAGAAGAACCTGATTTTTCGCCCCGATATCTACCTCGGCGACGAATGGTTTAGCCCCGAAGGAATGCTCGCGATCTCGATCCCTTTTTACCTCGCCCACCCCCGACTCAAGGAACTCGAACAGAGAATGATGTTCGACGTGGAAGGCGGCACTCCCGAGTTTTGCCAGAAACTTCTCCGCCACGAAGCCGGGCACTGCTTTGACCATGCTTACCGCTTTTCGAAACGCCGAAAATGGCGAGAAGTCTTCGGATCTCCCGAGGTCGAATACTCTCCCGAAACCTACCACCCGAAACCGTACTCGAAGGGCTTCGTTCATCACCTCGATAACTGGTACGCCCAGGCACATCCCGACGAAGATTTCGCCGAAACGTTTGCCGTTTGGATCGCGCCCGGAAAAGACTGGAAACGCGATTATCGAAGCTGGAGCGGAGCACTTAAAAAACTGAACTACGTCGACGAACTCGCCCACGAAGTCAGTGAGAAAGAACCCTACCGAGAAAAAGGTAAACCGCCGTTCGCCGCCGTTCGGATGAAGTCTACGCTTGCGAAATATTATGCGAAACGTAAACGAGAGAACGAGACGGATTACCCCGATTTTTTCGACGTGGATCTAAAATCGATTTTTAACGGCGATTCAAGCCTCTCGAAACGAGACTTTTCCGCCGCGAAATTTATGCTGAAAAAGCGGAAGGAACTGATCGACTCGGTTGCCTACTGGACGGGGGAACGAAAGTTTCCGATTGAATCGCTAGTAAGAAAACTCCACACCCGGTGCGATAAGCTCGACCTTCGCATGGGGCGGACGCACGCCGATACCCACCTCCACCTGGCGGCCTACCTCGCGACCCTCGTGACCCACTATCTTTTCACCGGAAAATTTAAGCGGAGCGTTTAGCCATGAAGATCCTGCTGCTTTTCGATCTTTCGATTCCCCTGAGGCCCGAACAGTACGCCGACTATATGAAGACCGACGACTGGGCGAGCGAAAAGCATATTCTCGCGACTCTGAAACGTCTCGGGTACGAGGCGGTTCCCCTCGGGATTCACGACGACCTCGATTTCCTACTTTCCGAAGTGAAGCGAGAAGCTCCCGACTTAATCTTTAACCTCTCCGAGGCTTTTCGTGGCGATCGCCAGTTCGAGCCGCATTTAGCCTCCTTAATCGAACTCCTCGGAATTCCGTACACGGGAGCCGCGCCCCAGGCCCTGAAAATTTGTAAAGATAAGGGTCTCGCGAAGAAAATCCTCTCTTATCACCGGATCAAGGTGCCCCATTTTCTCCTCTCCCGGAAATCTTCACCCCTCCGGTCCTTAGGCGAACTCCGATTTCCCGTTTTCATTAAGCCTTTAAACCTAGAAGCGTCCGAGGGAATCTCCCAGCTCTCCTTCGCGGAAACGAAAAAGGACGCGCTCGAGCGGGTGCGCTACCTTCACGAACGATTCGAGACGGACGTCATCGTGGAAGAGTATATCGACGGCCGTGAACTCTACGTCGGGGTCCTCGGAAACGAGCGCCTTTCGTCTTTTCCGGCACGGGAACTATTCTTCCGGGAAGTCGCCGACGGTGAACCGAAGTTTGCGAGCTTTAAGGCGAAATGGGATGACGATTACCGAAAAAAATGGGGAATTAAGACGGGCTCCGCCCAGCTCACTCCCGATCTCGTCGACCACCTCGAAGAAACGTGTAAGAAAATCTACCGGGTTCTCGGACTGAGTGGCTACGGGCGCATCGACCTTCGTCTGACACCTGCGGGTGAACTCTTTTGTATCGAAGCGAATCCGAATCCTTCGATCGAAAAAGACGGCGATTTCGCGCTTTCGGCACTTAAGTCCGGTCTGAGTTACGACGAACTTATCCAGAAAATCATTAATCTCGGGCTCACCCCGGAACCCGGTGAACCGATTCGTACCGGAACTCGCCGTAAGAAAAAATAGTCATTGATTCGGGATGTACGCCGTCGGTAAGTCGATTTCGATTTCCCGAATCACCCGGTCTCGGCACTCCTCGGAAAGTTCCGTAATTTCGATTCCGACGCCAATCCCGCCGTACTGATCCGGGGCAGTACGAGCCCACCGAATGATGCCGGCGCCGGTAAGGGTTTTTCCTGGATGGTCCTCAAACGAAAACCGTACTTCTTTATTCACGAATTCTCCGGGAATGCGAGTGAGTGCAACATAAAATCCACCCCGACCCAAACGAATGCCGTCATACCCATAGTCTTTCACATCTAAAGTCGGGAGCTTTTTCGCGGGAATCGCCGGCTTCCAGCGTTCGCCTCGGCGAAGGAGAGTCAGCCGAATCGCATTTCGGACCGATTGGGAATTAAAAGGTTTCGCAAAATATCCCTCCGCTCCGAAGGCGTAAAGTTCGTCCAGCCCATAATCCGAAAAACCGCTCACGAAGAGGAGCTTCGGCTCGTCAACATTTCGAACTCGAATCATGCGGAGGAGATCGACACCGTTCGAGTTCGGCATCCGGATGTCCGAAAGAACGAGTCGAATCGGTTTCGTTTCGACTTCCCGGTACGCGCTGAAAACATCGCCAGCGGTATGGACCGTAAACCCGAAGGTCGCGAAGAGTTCACAAAGGGTAAGCAGCACGTCAGAATCGTCATCCACGATGAGAATATGGATTTCTTTTAAGGGAGATTGCGCCACT
>JANXTV010000340.1 GCA_025352185.1 Oligoflexia bacterium | reverse complement strand
GCATTCGCTCCTCGAGAGGAGAGCGCGCTCCGACTCGCTCCATCCCCCTTCCGGTCCAATTAAAATCGAAACTCCCGCGATCCGTTTCGCGGCGTCGACGCTCGCCAAGGCTTGAAAAATGTGCGGGGAATTTGCGCGACTCGTTTCGTCTGCCCAGAGCCGAAGCGGTCGCTTTTCGGTCAGGAGCGAGGAGAGTTCGATCGGCGGGAGGACCCGCATGCGTTCCAGCCGTCCACATTGCTTTAGCGCCTGGTCCGCAATCTTCTGCCACCGTTCCTGATAATACTCCGGACCTTTCCGATCGACTTGGACGACGGCGTGCGCACAGAGCACGGGGATAAAAGTCCTCACGCCGAGTTCGACGGCTTTCTCGACCGTCCACTCCATGGCGTCGCCCTTTAATACCGCCATTTCGAGAGTGATCGGGAGGGCGAGTAAGTTCGGATCTCGGTTTATGGGCGAACGAGCGTGGAGGTTAGCCTTTCCCTTTCCGAGGAGTTCCACTTCGGCGGTAATTTTACTACCGTTTCCGTCTAGGGCCTCAATCAACTCTCCGTTCCGGATTCGGAGAACCTGAATGAGGTGATGGGCCTCGTCTTCGGGAAGAAGTACGGCCCTTTCGGGAGTGGGGAGGGTAGGGATGAGAACTCGTTTCATGTTTCTAGCCTACTGATTTTTGGTCGCCGCGTCCTTTTCAAAACGAAGTTTCTTCAGACTAATGAAACTCCCACTGAGAGAAATGTCCTCCCGACGCATTCCGGTCAGCGTATTCTTAACGAGTGCCGCATTCGTCCAATGCCAGAGCGGAAAATAGGGGACGTCGTGAAGCATTTTTTCTTGGATCAGACTGAGGGTGATTTGTCGTCGTTTTGGATCCGTTTCGTGGGCCACTCCCTCGATCCATTTGTCCATTTCGGAGTCACGATACCCAACGAGGTTACCCTTATTCTTTGAATGAAGCGCTTTTTCAAAAATCGATCCATCCGACACCCCGACCCACCTCGACATATACATTTGAAAATTACCCTTCCGAATCGAGGCGAAAAATACGGAGGGTTCGAGTGTATCGAGATCGAGCCGTACGCCGATCTTTCCGAGCATATCCTGGAAGACCTGGGCAAGTTCGAGACCCAGCCGGTCGGTCGTCGTCTTATACCGGATATGGAAACGGATCCCGTCCTTACCCCGCGGAAAACCGGCCTGATCGAGGAGTGTTTCGCTCCCCACGGGGTCGAAGGGGAACTCCCGGAATGGAATGGCCTCCGGAAGAATTGGATTCAAAAGTCCCGAAGCGAGAATTCCCTGTCCGCGGAGTCTATACTTAACGATCGCTTCGCGATTCATTGCGTGAGCGATTGCGAGGCGGACTTTCACGTTCGAAAGAGTGGGGTCGCGGAGATTAAATGCGAGGTAACTGGTATTAATTCCACCGCGCTCAATCATTCGGAATCCGTTCTTCGGATCCGACGCTAACCATTCGCTCTTGGTCGGAGAAAACGCGTTCAGGACGAAATTTGCCTCGCCGTTAAGGAGTTTCATCAGGCGGGAGGTCTCGTCCCGGATAAATTCAATCGTGACGGGTGGTGCGGCTTTATCGGTGGGTTCGAACCGCATTTTACGATCGAACCGATCGGGATAGGGTGCGACGGCATAGTCTCCATTAGTCGTCACAGTTTCCCCGGGTAAGGGATCCGAGCAAGGTGCATCGGGTCGTTCCCTCGTCGAAAAATACCGAAGAACGGAAAGATTTTTAGGCAGGTAAGGATCGGGTGATTCCAGGTGAAAGAAAATTTTATCACCTTCGCGCGTGACGCTCTTTAATTGAGTAAACGAGGAACGGTGGGGTGAAGGAGGGGAGGTAAAAAGATAGTTTTCGAGACACTGTCGAATCCGTTCTGCGGAAATCGGTGTCCCTCGGTGGTCGACTTGTCCCGGTTTAATCCGGAAGACAACCGTCCGTCCGCCGTCTTCTAAGCGCCAGCTTTCCGACAGGTCGGGGAGCGTATTTAGATCTACGTCGAGACTCGTCACGGCACGAAAGGCGAGCATCTCGATTCGTTGCCCGATTGCGTCTAGAGTCTGGCGGGGATTCAGCGTGGCCGGCGCGGCCTCGACAAGGAAACGAATTTCTGACGTTTCCGGGTGTTTAGAAAAACATCCGGAGCCCCCGGCGAGGAAAAGGAAAACTATCGGAAATACGGGGAAATCATTAATATATTTAAATCTACGTGAGCGCATGAAATTTTTTAATTATAGAATACTCATCACCGTTTTAATGATCACTGGAATTTCAAGCGCGGTGTCGGCGCCTCGCGACCTTCTCCCCGAGTTTAGAGTTCCCGCGGGGGGAGTGCTACGAGAAAGCGTAGACTTCTGGATTCAGATTTACGGAAAACTCGGAACGAAGGAAGGACTGCTTCACGATTCGAAGTATCCGACCCTCATTTACGAACAGTACGACTTTAGAAAGTTCCGAGAACCCCGTTCCCGCATCGTCCGGCGAGAGAAGGATCGAATTCGTAAAATCCTCCTTCGCCTCCACGAGGCCGGTATCGGTTCGGATGTTACTCGGATTGGATCGCTCACCGACCCCGAAGAGCGAAGAATCGCCGAACTTTTCCGTAAAATCGACGACCCCGGAAAGTTTCTGAACGCCGCCCATTATAAACGGATTCGGTTCCAACTAGGGCAAAAAGACCAATTTCTCGACGGATACCGACTTTCGGGAGAGTACCTGCCGTTTATGGAAGAGATTTTCATAAAGCGAGGGTTGCCCTTCGAACTCACGCGATTGCCATTCGTCGAATCGAGTTTTAATACGCGAGCTCGATCGAAGGTTGGTGCGAGCGGGATTTGGCAGTTCATGAAAACGACGGGTGGAGATTTCCTGGTCATTGACGATGCGGTCGACGAGCGAAACGATCCTCTCCGCGCGACCGAGGCGGCGTCCCAACTTCTAAAAATTAACTACGACACTCTCGGGAACTGGCCCCTAGCCGTAACGGCCTATAATCACGGACGCTCTAGCCTCCTCCGGGCTACGAATCGACTCGGAACTCGGGATCTTGAGGAAATCATTCTTCGAAATCGTGCCCGCGGGTTCGGGTTTGCCAGTTCGAATTTTTATGCCTGTCTGGTCGCGGCGCTCGAAGTCGAACGGAATCCCGAAAAATACTTTAAGGACACGGACCGCGAACGGCCCCATCGATTTTTTGAAATCGAACTTCCGGCCGGCATTCGCTTAAAAGACCTCATTTCCTTCCTTCGAATTAAAAAGAAGGCGCTCCTCGCTTTAAACCCCGGGATGAATGAAGTGGCGATTCGGTCAGCTCTCCCACTTCCGAAAGGTTACCGACTTCGTTTGCCCAACGAGGAGGGAAGCGGCACCCCGGACGATCTGGCCTCGAAGCGCCGACTCTTTCTCGCGGGGTTTGAAAAAATTCCGACTAAACTAGATC
>JANXTV010000290.1 GCA_025352185.1 Oligoflexia bacterium | reverse complement strand
CCGCATCGTGCGGAGGAGATTCTGTAAGTCGACCGGTCCCGGAGTCGTATGGGTTGACGGAATTTCTTTTCCATCGATTCGGTAAGCGACGGTACCGACCAGACCCACTTTTTTTCCGGCCGCCTTTAGAATGGATTCCAGGAGGTAGGCGGTCGTGGTCTTCCCACTGGTCCCGGTTACGCCGAGGACGAGCATCTCGCGCGATGGGTTTCCGACCATGGCCGAAGCGAGGAGTCCGAGCGCCAGTCGCGAGTCCTCGACCTGCAGGTAGGACTTCTTTTCGGAATCATTCGCACCGTAGGCTTTTTCGCCAATCAGAAACGAAGCCTTCTTTCGGTAGACCTCGTCTAGGTAGGCATGTCCGTCGTCGGTCGTTCCGGCGACTGCGATAAACAGCGTTCCCGGGCCGGCGGTTCGGGAATCCGACGTGATGCTCGTAATCTCCGGATTCGGGAGGGTGGAGATTTCCGGTGAACTGACTCCGGTGGGTAAGATTTTGAGGAGCTCGTGGAGTTTCATCATCCGAGAAAAAGTTACTCGGTTTCGGAGTCAAAGCGAAGCCGGATTCGGTCGTTTTCCCCGACCTTCGCACCCGCTTCGGGGGACTGGGTCTTAAGCCAACCGCTGCCGTTCACATCAATTTCGAACGCATATCCCTGCAGCGTCTGGAGGACCTCGCGTATCGTGAGACCTCGAAGCTCGGGCATTTTGAAAACGAGTTTCCCGTTCGGAGCACTTCCCTGAAGTTCGAGTTTCGACGGAAAAGCCACGGGAGTAATCGCCGCTTTCGGTTGGGAATGCGCCTGGGAGAGGCGGATACTTGTCGAGGCCGACGGAGGTGGGATCGGCGCGTTCATCGGAATTCCGAAACGAGTGACGACGGCGTTCAGCACGTCCCGAAAAAGGGGAGCCGCCGTTTCACCTGCATAATAGATCCCCCGGGGATCGTCGAGTACGGTGAGGATCACGATCTTCGGCTCGACTCCGACGGCGAAGCCCGCGAAGGAAGAAATATAGCGGCTCGAAGAGTAACGTTTCGTTTTTGGGTCGACGGTCTGGGCCGTTCCGGTTTTTCCACCTACGACGTAACCCTCGAGTTTCGCCTTCTTACCGGTGCCTTCATCCTCGACTACCGTCTTTAGAGATTCGACTACGGCGGCCGCGACCTCGGCGGAAATAATTCGTTTCGGCGCGGGTGGTTCTTCTCCCGGAATTTCGTTCTTAATCACCTTGGGTTCGACGAGGTATCCGCCGTTTAGAAAGCTCGCGTACGCGCGAACCATTTGGAGCGGGGTCACCATAATCCCCTGCCCAAACCCGACCGTCGCAAGCGTTAGGGGTTGCCACGGTTTTTTCGAAGGGGGTAACCATCCGCCGAGCTCACCGGGGAACCCGACCCCCGTCTTTCCGCCGTACCCAAAGTTTTTTAGTCCGGCCATGAATTTATCCTGGCCAACCTTTATCGCAAGTTTTGCGGCCACGACGTTAGAAGAAACTTGGATCATCTTTTTCAGGGTAATCCACTCAAATTTTTCGTGAGTTTCCGCCTCGGAGATTCTGCGGCCCTGAATTTTAATCGACCCGTTTTCGCCGTTAATCTTATCGGTGATTTTCCATCCGTTGGTGAGGGCAGTCGCCAGGAGAACGGGCTTAAGAATGGATCCCGGTTCGTATCCATCGGTCAGGACACGGTTTCGCTTTGCTTCGAGGGGCGCGCCCCGTTTATTCGGATCGAACGTGGGTGCGTTTGCAACCGCGAGGAGATCGCCGTGAATCGCATCCATTACGATCACCGATCCGGCGCGCGCTTTCGTCTTCTCGAGGGCCGTTTTTAAAGCCTCTTCAACCGAAAACTGGAGGGAGGCATCGAGCGTAAGGCTAATCGCCTCCCCGTCTTTCGCGTCGGCTACGGCGGATGCGTCGTAAAGCGTCGGCCGACCGAGAGCGTCCCGGATGGCGCGCATCGAGACGATTTTCCCTTCGAGTCTCGAATTCTTCCAGAGCTCTACCCCTTCGGTTCCTTCGTTATCGAGGTTAACCGTACCGATCGTCTGGGCCGCGAGTTCCCCGTGCGGATAACTCCGGATGTTTTCCTTTACGAGCCAGAGCCCGGGAAGAAGTTGCCCGGTTGATTCCGTGATTCCCCATTTTTTAAACTGTTCGACTTGCTCGTCCGGGATGTGGCGCTTAATCCAAATAAAGTCGCGCTTCGTTTCCTTTAGTTTCTCGGCGAGTACCGCGACGGGCATGCCGAGCGCTTTCGAAAGGAGTCGCGCGAGCAGTTTTCGGTTCGGGATTTTTTTCGGGTTCGCGGCCAGCGACGCGATTTCGGTATTTACCGCGAGGGGTTCCCCATTTCGATCGAGAATGATTCCGCGCCTTGCCTGGACGAGTACTTTCGATTGGAACTGACGTTTCGAGAGACTTTCTAGCCTCGGGTCGCCGATCACCTGGATGTACGCCGCCCGGCCCGCGACTCCCGCGGCGATCGTGAGGGCAAAAATCATTACGGCTCGAAAGCGTTGTTTCACTTCAGGTAGACCACTTGCTTCGCCGTCGGCTGGTTTAACTTAAACTGCGTCTTCGAAAGAATTTCGAGTCGGCGCGGCGAGCGAAGAGCCGCGAGACGAATCGATGCTTTTTCGCGTTCGTGTTTCGAGTTCGCAATAATTTTTTCGGTTTGGTTAATCTCGTAGACCGTATTTACGATCTTCAGGCGCAGGGCGACCGTCGCCACCGAAAGCACAAGGAGTACGGGGAAAATCCATTTTGGAAACCAGTGTTTCATCCTGAAACCTTTCGTATCGACCGCCGCCACCTAGATCCGGGTAGCGATGCGGAGTTTTGCACTACGAGACCGAGGATTCAGTTCGAGTTCTGCTTCATCCGCTTCGATCGGCTTTCGCGTTTGCTCCTCGAAGCGCTCGTCTCCGCGGAACTTTTGCTTCACTTTTCGATCTTCCAACGAGTGGAAGCTGATGACCGCGATCCGGCCTGGAGCCTCAAGGTTAAGTATAACACTTTCCAATAAATGATCGAGTTCCTGCAGTTCCTGATTCACGTGAATCCGGAGAGCCTGAAAAGTTCGGGTGGCCGCATGGATCCTGCCCTGGCGAGCGGGGGGCGGCACCGCACGTTCAACCAGCGAGGCGAACGCGAGCGTCGTTTTTGGGAGTTCCCCTTTCAGGCGGGATTCGACGATTAATCGCGCAACGCGTCGTGAATACTTCTCTTCTCCTAATTCGAAAATGATATCCGCAAGATCACGCTCTGTAACGTCGCGTAAAAATTCGTAAGCGGTTACGCCGAGTTCGGGGTTGAGGCGCATATCGAGCGGACCTTCCCTCAGGAAGCTGATTCCGCGAGCGGGGTCTTCGAGCTGGTCACTCGAGAACCCGAGGTCAGCTAAAATCCCTAAAACCGGTCGGCCATCGAGGTGCGGGGCGAGCGTTTCGGGATCGAGATCCCCGAATCGAGCATGGAGCAGTTTTAATCTCCCGGATGCGAACGCTTCCGGGAAGCGGGCTTTTCCACGCACGAGGGCACCTTCATCCTGATCGACCCCGATCACTCCGTGCTCGGGAGGAAGTGAATTTAAGAACCCGGCCGTGTGTCCGCCGCCGCCAAAAGTGAGGTCGAGGATCCATGCCGGTTTCGGCGCTTTCACGAAAGGTTCGATCAGGGCATCCACGATCGGCGTGAGCAGAATCGGAATGTGGATCGAGGTATTTTTTTCCATCACTCGAGCCAGAACGTAACGGGTCCGTCGTTTAAAAGCGAGACTTCCATGTGGGCTTGAAACTGGCCGGCTTCGGTTTTTATTCCGAGGGCCCGGGACGCTTCGATGGCATTTTCGTAGAGGGCGCGTGCCAGTTCGGGCTTTCCCGCATCGATAAAACTCGGGCGGTTTCCCTTGGAAGTGTCACCGTAGAGTGTGAACTGAGAAATAATGAGATGCGCGTAAGACAGATCCAGGAGCGATCGATTCATTTTTCCGTCGGCATCCTCGAAGATTCGAAGTTTTGCGATTTTCCCGATGATCCGAGTTACGTCCGCGAGGGTGTCATTCGACCCGACCCCGAGGAGCGTGACGATCCCCGGTCCGATTTCCCCTACGACCTTTCCCTCGACGACCACCCTCCCCCACTTCACACGCTGGACGAGAGCCCTCATTCGGCTTTCCGGGAGCGGAGGTTCCTTCGCTTCGTCGCAAGCGCAACGCGTCTCGCACGGGAAGCAACCCGGCGGTCGGCCGTGATCGTGCGATTACCGAGGTTTTCCTGGAAGAAAACTTCGATCGCTTTACGGGCGAGGTAACTTGATTTTACTTTCCAATATTCTTTCGAAATCACGAGGGATGCGACCGCAATGCGGTGTTCGCCCGAAATTCCGTAACCGACGAACCAGTCGTACCGACCTTCCGGATCGTTCCCGGTGAGAGATCCCGTCTTACCGCCGACGTCGACGTATCCGAGCGCTCCCTTTTTAAAGCCACGGAAGGCACCGCGCGACGTTCCGCTCGAAACCGTTTCGCCCATCAGAATTTTCATTTCGGCTGCGGCCTGCGGCTCGATCACGACGTTTGAAAGTTTTGGCGCGCCCGTATACACGACTTCGCCGTCTCCGTTCTTTAGAGACGAAACGACATACGGCTCCATGAGGCGGCCTTCGTTCGCAATCGCCGCCGCGATGAGCGCGCCCTGGAGCGGACTCATCGTGTTTAATTTCGTAAAACCCGACGCGGCTTCGGCGATTTCCCACGGATCTTCCGTGATCGCCGCGCGACCCTCCTGAACGGGTAAATCGCTCGGGAGTTTTCGGTTAAATCCAAATTTTTCGGCGTAGGATTTTAATTCAGTGGGTCCGACGATGAAGACGCCGAGCTTCCCGAAAACCGCATTCACCGAGCGGGCGAATGCGTCCTTCAGAGTCATGTGCGTCGTCCAGCGATTCGTCGCGTCTTGGAAAATATTCCGTTTATAGAGCGTATGGGCGCGGCCGTTAAAGGAGACGATCGAACCCGCGTTCATCTTTCGTTCGGAAATGGCGGCGGCCGCCGTTACGACCTTAAATACGGAAGCCGAAGGGAACGTCGCCCGGAGCGCGAGATTCTGGGGAACCCATTTCTGGTCTTCGGCGTAACTGATGAGCGTCAGTACGCGTCCGGTCGTCGCATCGACCGCGACGAAGGCGCCGTAGTCGGGCTTGTATTGGTGGAGGAGTTTCAGCATTTCCGCCGTGAGACCCGCGTGAGTCGTGTATTCGACGCCGACCGGGTATGGGCGGCCCTTCAGATCGAGAATGACGTCGGTCGGGAGATCTTTTTCGACACCTTTTTCGGAGAGAGCCCGGGCGATGTCGGTTTTCGTGATGGTCGGCTTAAGTCCTAAGACCACCTGCGCGGGCCCCACCCATTTTTCGCGCGTGAGGTAGGCCGAGTAGGATCCGATCGAGGCTGCGACGATAATTCCGCCCAGTCCCGTGATTATGATTTTCTTGCGCCGACCCATTTTAACATTCTCACCCGCCGGATTCGCTCAGGTCAAGCTCGCGCGGAGATTCGGGGTCACCTTCTTCGGGTGTCGGATTTCCGTCGGTGACATCGGGTGAAGAAGACTTAATTTCAAAAGCCATTCGGGATCGAATCGCGGCGTCTCGCTCTTCTTCGGTGATGTAGTGAGCTTGGGCCATTTTCTCGAGAATCGAGTTCACCGTCTTACTGGCGTATTTCGTCAGCGCTCCATCCCGAAAAGACTGGGAATAACGTTTCGGAGACGGGAGGAGCATTGCGAGGAAGGCCCCTTCTCGAGGAGAAAGTTCGGACGGTGGCTTCCCGAAGTATTTGCGGGCGGCGCCGCCGATTCCAAAAATTCCCTCACCCCATTCGGCGATATTGAAATACACCTCGAGCACTTTCCGTTTTGGCACTTTTCGGCTCATCCAAATTGCGAGAATAAACTCTTTCCCTTTCCGGTAGAGGGTCTTCTCTTGGGAAAGGAAAACATTCTTCACGACCTGCATCGTGATGGTACTCGCCCCGCGAGAGAATTTTCCATCCGAGAGATCCTCTTGGATGGCTTCCTTCAGTTGATTCGCGTCGTATCCATCGTGGGCGAAAAAGGCCCAGTCCTCGCTGACGACAACGGCGCCCAGGGCGACTTTCGAAATCTGATCGATTTTCGTCCAGCCGGCGGGCGGGCTCGAAACCAATTTCACTTTTACGGGGAGCTTCGCACCCTGATAAAGGACCTGCGGATAGCGGGAATTTAGAACGGAAACATCGGGAAATTCCCGGACCATCAGGCGGTACGCCCCGTACGCAATGGCGACGCCGAGGACCATTCCGAAAAGGGCCGTCGCGAGTGCGATCTTTCCGAAAGTGATCGAAAAGGGGTGAGAAATTTTCGGTGGGGGCACGGGCTCTAAAAGTACCCCACGCGGCAACTTCGGTGCAATGCGAAATCATCCGGAATGAAATCGGGTAAAGTCTTGTTTGCTCACCGCGGCACGGGTAAGCTCTTCTCTAACGTGGCCAAAAGAAAAAAAGCTGTAAAATCATCGAAGAAGTCGGTTCGTCCGGCGCCGCCAAAAACTTTGAAGGGTCTGGAGTCCTCGAAAATTCGGGATGCCTCCGCCGATAAGCAAGAAAAGCTCTACAAAGGAAACCCGTTCATCATTCCGAACTTCAATCGGACGTATAATAACGCGAAGAAGGCGAAAATCGCCCGCGACATGCTCGAGCGCTATACCGGCTCGCATCCGTCTAAGTTTAAAAAGCAGATTATTCTGACGAACTTCGAATATTATATCGAACGTTTCCATTCGCTCTGCGGTTCGGAAAAAACGCGAGGTTCGGCGATGACCGTCGTTCATAGCGACTCGGCGGATGTCACGATCGTAAACTTTTCGATTGGTTCACCGATGGCAGCGCTTGCGATTGAGCTCCTCTCGGTCGTCGAGCCGAAAGCCGTTCTTTTTCTCGGAATGTGTGGGGGACTTCACCGCACTTTAAAGAAGGGCGATTTTATTCTTCCGACCGCGGCGATTCGGGACGAAGGTGCCTCGATTCACTTTATGCCGATGCAGGTTCCGGCGCTCCCAACCTTTAAGATCCAAAAATTCGTTTCCGAGATCGTCGTAGAGCGGGGTCTCGATTACCGAACGGGCGTCGTACACACGATGGACTACCGGTTCTGGGAATTCGACGAACGGTTTAAGGCCCAACTCTACGAAGAGCGGTCGCTTGGAATCGATATGGAAACGGCGACCCTCTTCGTGAGCGGTTTCGCGAGTAAGGTACCGATTGGCGCACTTCTTCTCGTCTCGGATCTTCCGCTGAAGCGCGGCGGAATTAAGACGAAGAAATCCGCATCTTCTGTTTTTAAAACTTTCACCGATCTGCATCTCGAAATTGGCATTAAAGCGATGTCCGAGATTTCGGAAAAGGGTGAACATATTCGTCACTATAAGTGGTAGGGAAGCCGCGTAATGTTTAAAAAATTCTTAGACTTTTTTTCGAATGACCTCGCCATCGACTTAGGTACGGCGAACACCCTCGTTTATGCCCGCGACCGGGGAATTATCATTAACGAGCCGTCCGTCGTCGCCATTCACCGAAATGCTCGCGGTCAAACCCGCGTACTTGCCGTCGGAAAAGAAGCGAAGGATATGCTGGGCCGTACCCCGGGATCGATCCAAGCGATTCGTCCGCTCCGCGACGGGGTGATTTCCGATTTCGAAGTGACCCAGTCCATGCTGAAATATTTTATTCAGAAAGCTTCGGAGCGCCGAACCTTCATTCGCCCACGAATAGTGATTTGTATTCCGTTCGGGATCACGCAGGTAGAAAAGCGCGCCGTGAAGGAATCCGCGCAGTCGGCCGGTGCACGGGAAGTTTACCTCATTGAAGAACCGATGGCGGCCGCGATTGGCGCCGGGCTCCCCATCCGGGAACCTTCCGGGAACATGATCGTGGATATCGGGGGGGGAACCACCGAAGTCGCCGTCATTTCCTTAGGCGGGATCGTATACTCTCGTTCGGTTCGAGTCGCCGGAGATAAATTCGACGAAGCAATCGTTCAGTATATTAAGCGAAAGTACTCGCTCCTGATCGGGGAGCGGACCGCAGAACAAATTAAGCTCTCGATCGGATGTGCTTATCCCTTCGAAGAAGAAAAAACTTACGAAGTAAAAGGACGAGACTTAATTTCGGGAGCTCCGAAAACGATCGAAGTGAACTCCGAAGAAATTCGGGATGCGCTCGCCGAGCCGGTTTCGGCCGTGGTCGATGCGATTAAAACGGCGCTCGAAAGAACGCCTCCGGAACTCGCGGCCGACATCGTCGATAACGGAATCATTCTCGCCGGCGGGGGATCGCTCCTCGCGAACCTCGATGTTCTGATTAAAGAGAAAACCGGTCTCCCGGTTGCCGTCGCGGAAGACCCCCTCACCTGCGTCGTCCGCGGGTCGGGTAAGGTTCTCGAGGACATGGATCTGCTCCGTAAAGTTACGGTGATCTAAACGAGTTCCGTAATCGCGGAACCGAAGACGCGCTCTCCTTCGCACAGGGTAACCTGCACAGAGAGAAGGCGTAGGCTCGGATTTTCAACGCGAAACTCCGCGAGCGTTTTTTCGTGAATGAGGGTCGCGATCGATTCACCGATCGTCTCGCATGTTGGGAAGGCGCGGGTAGCGGGCAGGAGCGCTTCGTTCGTATTCAGGTAGCAGCCCGGAAGGGAAGCGAGAGTTTTCAACATCGAAGCCTCGAGCGACGGGAAATCCACGATGCGACCTTTAATCGGATCCCCCGAAAAAGTCAGAACGGTTTTCCAAAGGTGGGGGTGAGGTTCCTCGCGCGTGTCGAGAGAATGCGAGGCCTCGAAGTCAAAATACAGAAGCAACTTCGTTCGGAAGAGTGCAGAACTAGAAGGTGACGACATACGAAGCCCCCTGTCCCAGCATTTCTTCGATAATGACTTCAATCGAGCGGACCTTTGCTTCCATTAAAGAATCTTTCGAAAGCAGGGCGATCATCCGGCGGCAGAATATTTCCGCAAGCGATTCGGTCGTGACGTTATCCGTGGGAAGAAAAAGAGTTTCATCCGCGGGAAATACGTACCGCTTTCCGCACGCTTCGATCTCGACGCTCGGACCTGATTTCCCGGTCACCTTCAGGAAAGGGCAGCGTTCGGGGAGGAGAACCATCTCGTCCCATTCGCGGCAGATCTTTTTCATTCCCTGCTTTAAGTCAGAAAAAGGGAGCATTTCGGCGAGGGAAAATTTTTCGAATTCGACCCGGAGTTCGGTGCGGTAATTATGGCCGTGGAGATTCTCCTTCGTCCCGTCCGCGAAAAAAGTCATATGGGCAGCCGAAAACTTCAGCGCCTCCTTGCGGATTTTAATGCGGTAAATCCCGGATAATTCGGACATTTGAAGGAGGTAACGCAGTTTGTTAGCGATTTGAAGCGCTTTCTTTGCTAGGTTCGGGCCTCGGGAAAACTATGGGAAAAGAAGCCTCTACTCTTACTGATTCGTTACCGGGAGCCTTTATGGGCGCAACGGCCATCGTTACCGGCGGGGGCCGGGGCATCGGCGCGGCTTCGGCCGAACGACTCGCCTCCCTGGGCGCGCAAGTCGTGATCGTGAGCCGGACCGAGGCGGAAGTCCGGGCCACCGTCGAGGCCGTTCGAAAAACTGCCCGGGACGGAGGCGCGATCGAAGGATTCGCCCTTGATTTAAGTGCACCCGATTCGACTCGCCGGCTTTTCGATTTTGCGCTCGAAAAGTTTCGCGGACCGGTAACCGTCCTCGTGAACAACGCGGCGATTGGATATGTCACGCCTTTCGCAGAGTCGACCCGGGAGGATATTCTCCGGGAGTGGAGGAAGATTCAGGCGATCAACATCGAAACTCCGCTCCTCCTTTCCCACGAATTCATGCGGCGACTGGTGAAGGCGGAAGGTCCGAGCCGCCCGGGTACCATCATAAACATCAGTTCCCTCGGCGGCGTGACGGGAACCGAAAAATTTCCTGGGCTCGCTCTCTACGTGACTTCGAAAGCAGCAATTATCGGAATGACCGAAGCCCTCGCCGTAGAGGGAAAGCCCCTCGGAATTCGGGTGAACGCCGTCGCGCCCGGCGCTGTCGATACGGAGATGCTCCGTAAAGCGGCGCCCCACCTCCGCACGGAAACGACTCCGGCCGACGTAGCCCGCGTAATCTCCGCGCTCGCCGATTCGCGGGCTTCGTCGGGAGTGACCGGCACGGTGATTGAAATTCACTCAAATCTTTAAAACTACGGTAAGAGAATCTCGCCATGGCATACGACCCGAAAGACTATTACTACCGGAAAGCGAAAGAAGAGAATTACGCCGCGCGCTCGGTATTTAAGATTCAGGAAATCGACGTGCGTTTAAGAATTTTCAAGCCCGGTATGAAAGTTCTCGATCTAGGTGCCGCGCCGGGATCCTGGTCCCAGTACGCATCCGAAAAAGTAGGGCTTCACGGAAAAGTGCTCGGGATCGATATTCAAGCGATTAAAATTACCCTCCAGAACGCGCTTTTTCTGACTGCCGACATGCGCGAACTCGACCTCGGGAAAAAAATGACGGAACTTGGGATCGCGCCGCCCTTTGATATCGTTCTTTCCGATATGGCACCGAAAACGACCGGATACCGACTTCAGGATCAAATGCGCTCACTTGAACTCTGTATGCTCGCCGTGGAGACGTCTGAACGATTCCTCCGAAAAGAAGGAACCTTCGTCTGTAAGTTATTCCACAGCGACGAATTCGAAAACTTTCGGAATAACCTCCGGGCACGATTTACGAAAATCGATCTCATTAAACCGAAAAGCACTCGCCAGGAGTCGAAAGAAATATTCTTCGTGGCGCGAGGTTTTAAAGGCGGAGCGTACTAGTTTCGCTCGGGCGAGGATCCCAGTCTTTCGACTATGCGCCGCAGGGTTTAAAGGCCCGCATCAGTCGGCCAATATCACCGCCATTTACGCGTCGGAGCTTTAACCAGTACGACTGTGCTTTCATTCCGGGTCCGGGGTAGACGCGACCATCGAAATCCGGTGATCCGTCTTCTTTCGGAGTGACAATCTGCTGTTTCATCATATCGAGACCACAGCGGAGGTTCCCGTAGGCCTTACGAATTTCGGTGGGGGAAACGCTCGCGCAATTCGGGCCGCGGTGCGAACGAAGTTTATATCCCCGTTCAAGTTGGAGGAGACCCGTACAGGTGTCGTTTACTCCCCATGCTTCCTTTATATCCCATTTGCAGCTGGATTCGGCCGATGCGATCGCGGCGAATGTCCAAACCCAGAACTTAATTTTCATTTCTTGATCGAACGTTTTCCAGAGCGGACAAGCTTTAGGTGAACTCTCCATTCCCAGAATTGAATCGGAGAGGAGAACCGAAGTTCCATCGTGCTTAATGTCGTCCTTAATGTAGTTGCTGATAATTCGTCCGTAAGACCCGTAGACTCCATCAGAGTCTAAGAAAAGTTTGCAGGTCGGGTTCGCCGGATTCAGGCCGCCCCTTTCGGTATAGGAAAACGAGTCCTTCCACTTCACTTTCTT
>JANXTV010000237.1 GCA_025352185.1 Oligoflexia bacterium | reverse complement strand
CTCCTTTATAAGAGCAATACTTCCCCGCAAGTAACTCACTGAAAATCAATCCAACGTCGGGAGACGGATTATGGGAAGAATCGCCGATTCCCGGTCCGGTCACGTTAATCGCGTACCAACTGAACGAAGTGGCCGTGGTCGGAACGAGCCCGACGGGGTTTCCTCCCACCAGATTCTGCTGGGCCTGCCGCTGTAAAGCCGAGAGGTCGAGATAAATGGAAGGATCTTGGTTCGAGGCGGACATCGAACACCCACTTCCTACGAGGAGGAGGAGCGCACCGACCACGGAACCTGATAAGGAATGGAATCTTCCCATAAACGTACCTCTGTAAATCGTCCATACCAATTCTTAAGCTAACTTAATAATTATGACCGACTTAACTCGATGCATCAAGTACGATCTTAGCGATATTTAGCCATAGGTTTCGTGGAGTTAGAGAATCTACTCCGCGCTCTCCAGGCAAACCTGAGAAAAATCTCGGCTCCTCGGGCTGAATCGGCTCAAGTATTGACGCGTAGTGATAGCTCGGTTAGAACCCCCTTCGTCCTAAGGGGGACTTCCATGGGGTTTCGAAATATCGCGCTGACGGCGCTGCTCTTATTATTCGGGGTTACGTTCGGATTCGCAAACGCCGGCACATCGGAAAAGGCGCTCGAGTGCTCCATGGAATTTGATACTTCACCCTGGAAACTCACGTTCGCGACCGACTTTATGAAGGTCACCTTCTACGATGGTCGCAACGATATAAAATTAAAACTCCGCGAGGCGAACTACTCCGGAAAAAACAATGACGTCCTCGACCTCGTTTACGAAGGATCCGATCGCGGGACTACGATTCGCTTTCTCTATCAATATAATCAAAAAAACGGTTGGCTCGTCGACTACGTGGGAACTTCGATTGAGCAGCGGCATCCCTTCCGGTGTAAAAAAACCTAGAAAAATTCGTTCTTAAAATAGTCCGGAATGAGTTTGAAAAGAAAAGGCCCCGTGGATCGCTCCACGGGGCCTTTTTCATTTTGGGGTCCAGTTGCGGATCTAGTCTTTAGCCTACTTGCGTACGACTATCCCTTAGCTTTCTTCTCTTGGTACTTCTTCACCATTTCTTCTTGGACGTTCCGAGGCACGGCGGAGTATTTCAGGAATTCCATCGTGAACTCGCCCTTACCTTGGGTCGCCGAACGAAGATCGGTCGAGTAACCGAACATCTCGGTGAGCGGAACTTCGGCTTCGATGATGGCGTAGCCTTCGTTCGTGCCGGAGTTTAAGATCATTCCGCGGCGCTGGTTGATTTGGCCCATGACCGAACCCTGGAATTCTTCCGGAGCCTGGGTCTCGAGTTTCATCATCGGCTCGAGAACAACCGGACCGGCCTGTTCGTAAGCTTCGCGGAAACCCATGAGGGCGGCAGTTTTAAAGGAGAGTTCGTCGGAGTCGACATCGTGGTACGCGCCGTCCTGGATGGTGACGCGGACACCGACGATCGGGAATCCGATCAGACGGCCTTCTTTAATGGCTTCCTGGAACCCTTTATCGCAAGCCGGAATGAAGTTACGCGGAATCACGCCGCCGCCGATATCATCGACGAATTCGTAGTTCACGGCCGCATCTGCCGGAAGGGGCTCGACGATTCCGGCCACGCGGCCGAACTGTCCTGTACCCCCGGACTGCTTCTTATGGGTGTAGTTAAACTTCGCGGGTTTCGTGATCGTTTCACGGAAAGCCACCTGCGGCTTACCGACGATCACTTCGCAGTTATATTCGCGCTTAATCCGCTCGCAATAAATCTCGAGGTGGAGTTCGCCCATCCCGGAAATAATCGTCTGCGCCGATTCTTCGTCCCGGTGTACGCGGAAGGTCGGGTCTTCTTTCGTGAACTTGTTCAGAGCTTTCGAGAAGTTCGTTTGTCCGGTTTTATCTTTCGGCTGGATCGCGAGCGAGATCACGGCGTTCGGAACGAACATCGAAGTCATCGTCAGTTTCGATTTCCCGTCGCCGAAAGTATCACCCGAAGCACAGTCGACTCCGAAAAACGCGCAGATATCTCCCGCGCTGGCTTCTTCAATGTCGTTCATTTCGGACGAGTGCATCTGCACGATCCGAGGTACTTTAACCTTTTTATCGTTCACGTTGTTAAAGATGGTGTCCCCTTTACGTACGGTTCCTTGGTAGATCCGCATGTAAGTGAGCTGACCGTAACGGCCGTCATCGAGTTTAAACGCGAGGGCGACGAGTGTCTTCGTAGGGTCGGACGCTAAGATGACTTTCTCTTCGTTATTATTCTGGTCGAGGGCGTAGTTCTCACGCTGCTTCGGGCTCGGGAGGTAGTATCCAACCGCGTCGAGCAGAACTTGAACGCCTTTATTTTTATAGGCCGATCCCATCATGACGGGCGTGAACTCGAGAGAAAGCGTCGCTTTACGAATCGCTTCGCGCAGTTCGTCGATCGTGACTTCCTGGCCTTCGAGGTATTTCATCCCGACGGTATCGTCGAATTCGCCTACGGCCGCGATCAGGGTCTCGCGCGACTTCTTACAGTCTTCCACGAGTTCCGCAGGGCATTCTTCCACGCGTTCTTTTTCGCCGTTTTCACCGTCGAAATAGTGGGCTTTCATCGTCACGAGGTCGACGATTCCTTTGAAAAGGTCCTCGGCGCCGATCGGATAGGTAATGAAGTGAGCGTTATGCGAAAGCTTATCGATCAGCATCTGACGGCCGCGGAACGGGTTCGCACCCGCGCGGTCCATCTTATTAATGAAACAGATGCGCGGCACTTTATAGCGCTTCATCTGACGATCGACGGTGATCGACTGCGACTGCACGCCGGCGACCGAACAGAGAACGAGCACGGCGCCGTCGAGAACGCGAAGCGACCGTTCCACTTCGACGGTAAAGTCCACGTGTCCGGGAGTGTCGATCAGGTTGATCGTGTAATCTTTCCATTCGCAGTAAGTCGCGGCGGACTGAATCGTGATCCCTTTTTCGCGCTCAAGGTCCATCGAGTCCATGACGGCTCCGACGCCGTCTTTCCCTTTAACTTCATGGATCGCGTGAATCTTATTCGTGTAGAAAAGAATACGCTCGGAAAGAGTCGTCTTTCCGGAGTCGATGTGGGCGGAAATCCCAATATTACGAATTTTGTCCATTCCAGCGAGAGTTGCCATGCGTCGTCGGTCCTTTACGGTTCCATTTGCGTTTTTGGGATATGACCTAATAACTTCGATAAGGTCACAGAATCAAGCAGGAAGTCGTTCTAACGCGAAACGTCATATAGTACGATCGGACCACCACTATGAAAAAACATCTCTTCTGGATCGACCTCGAAATGACGGGGCTCGATGAAAAGCGCGACACCATCCTCGAAGTAGCGGTGATGATTACGGATATCGACCTGATTCCCGTGGCCGAATACGACCAAGTCGTTTTCCAAACGAACGCCGTCCTCGAGGGCATGAATGACTGGTGTAAAGAACACCACGGAAAATCGGGCCTCACCGCCGCGGTTCCGAATGGGAAACCGATCGGCGACGTCGAAAACGACTTACTCGAGCTAGCGAAAAAATATTTTAAGCACGACGAACGAATCGTTCTAGTCGGGAACTCTGTCGGAAACGATCGTCGCTTTATCGATGCTTACCTTCCGCGTTTCGCGAGTAAACTCCACTACCGCCTCGTCGACGTGAGTTCGTTTAAGGAAATATTCCGCGATCGGTACGGAATTAAGTTTGAAAAGAAAAATGCCCACCGGGCACT
>JANXTV010000230.1 GCA_025352185.1 Oligoflexia bacterium | reverse complement strand
CAGACGTCCGAAGTGGAACGGATCTTAGCTGACCTAAAAATCCAACTCGCAGGAGAAGTTTATGAACTCAATTCTGACTGAAGCGGTCTCGAAATTTGGTCTCCCCACGAATTTGGATCTGGAACGAGTTCTGGCGACGGCTCTGCGGAACGGCGGCGCGACGGCCGAACTTTTTTTTGAGGAGACCGACTCTTCTCGAGTTTTCTACGAAGACGGAAAAGTCGAACGAATCGTCGACGGTAAGGACCGGGGCTGCGGCCTGCGGATTCTGTTCGATGGTCGTTCGGTCTACGGTTATACGACCGACCTCGGTCAGTCGGCGCTCGAGACTCTCGCGACGACGCTTTCGGCCGCGGTCTCGGGTGGAAAAATTTCCGCGAACGCGAAGGATGTGATCGAGTGGCGTAAAACGGAACCCAAGAGTCGCGAAATCGCCGCTTATAAAATCGGCACTTCGCCGCGTTCGATTACGCTGAAGGAAAAAGTAGCGCTGGCCGAGCGAGCGACTCTCGGAGCACGGTCCGTCCTGAAGGATGCGCGCCAGGTTTCGGCCGTCGTTCTCGATAGCTTACGCCGAGTACTCGTGGTGAATAGCGACGGCGTGATTTCGGCGAACGATAAAACGTATCTCCAGATGGCCTGTGAGGTTGTCGGTGAATCGCGTACTGCCGGTGGCGAACCCCGGGTGGAGAGTGCATACGAAACCGACGGCGGGTTTGTCGGCACCGAATTTTTTCTGAAGACGACGCCGGAATCGATCGGCGAAGAAGCGGCTCGGCGGGTGAAGGTTTTACTCAGTGCGGTTCCCGCACCGAGTGGTTCGATGCCGGTCGTCCTCGCCGCCGAGGCGGGTGGGACGATGATTCACGAAGCCGTCGGACACGGACTCGAGGCGGATCTCGCGTGTAACGGGCTTTCCGTTTACCAGGGTAAAGTCGGCCAGCAAGTGGCGTCTCCGCTCATTTCCGTACTCGACGACGGCACGATGCCCGAACGGCGCGGTTCGTATACGTTCGACGATGAGGGAACTCCGTCACAGCGAAACGTGCTGATTGAGAATGGGATTTTAAAGGGTTACCTCGTCGACCGGATTTCGGCGATGAAGTTCGACCTTCCCGCGACCGGAAATGGTCGGCGCGAAACCTTCCGGAATAAGCCGATCGTGCGGATGACGAATACCTATATCGCCCCGGGGAAAGACGATCCGGCGCAGATTCTGAAAGATACGAAGTGGGGTTTATTCGTTCGCTCGATGGGTGGCGGCCAGGTGAATACCGTCACCGGTGATTTTGTTTTCGCCGTGACGGAGGGTTACCTCATTCGGGACGGAAAAATCGCCGAGCCGATTCGGGGAGCGACGCTCGTCGGAAATGGACCGAAAGTCCTCCAGATCATCGACCGGGTCGGCAACGATCTCGGATTCGCGACCGGGACCTGCGGTAAAGATGGCCAGGGCGCTCCCGTGACCGATGCCCAGCCGACGATGCGAATTCCCGAACTTACGGTCGGCGGAGAAGTCCCGGTATCGACCTACTGGCCGAACGCGGTTTAGGCACGACCCCTTAGGTCTTCCTGGCCGGGCTTAAAAAAGTTTTGGTGATTATACAGATGTATAACCCTTACGCACTTTTGCGAACTTCGGTCGATTACTGGTTTTCCTCGAGCTGAGTGAAATGCGGTTAATATCGCTTCGTTTTTTGGATTTATTCTCCTGGAGTCCGCATGAAGTTGGAGAGCCATTAATGTGGCCCGGCGATTGCTCAGTAGGCACGAAGCACGCTCAATCGTTTTTCCCCATTTTTAAGGAGTCTTCCCATGAAAGCATTAAAAGCATTAGTTTTCGCTCTTACGCTCGTCGGTGCCGCGCCGAGTGCATTCGCTTACAGCACCGCGACCGCGGTGATTAAATGCAACGATAAAGAATCGCGTAGCTACGACGCTTGCAATACGGCAGATACTCACCGAATCGTGATCTCGAACGGCGCTGAAAACGGATTCCAAACTCAGGCGAGAAGCCTGGGGAACGCCCTCTGCTCCTCGTTAGGCGGGGTGGATTCGATTCGTTGGGAAGCGGAAGATTCCGTTCGTAAACTGTACAAACTCTACTAAGATATGAGTCGAAAGTCGGGGGCGACCCTCGGCAATCGGTACCCGTAGATTCGATCTATAAATAAACAGTCCGGTCGGAAGTCTCCTCCCGGGCTGTTTATCTTTGAGTTTTCAGCTCGGGTTCTGAACGGTTTCAAACGTTCCCGGTTCTCCGTGGAAATCACTTCACCAGTCGAATGGATCGATTTCCGACGTCGCTGAGGACGATCGTTCCGCTTTCGTCGACCGCGAGCGATGACGGACCGTTAAACCGGGCCGACGATCCCGTTCCGTCCTGGTTCCCGAATGTTCCCGGAGTTCCCGCGAGAGTCGTCACTTCGCCCGCGGGCGAAATCTGGCGAAGGGTATTATTCCCGGAATCAGTGACGTAAATCATTCCGTCACGACTCATTCCAATTCCGAGAGGCTGACGGAACCGGGCCGATCGTCCACTTCCGTCACTCGCGCCGGCGATGCCGACCGTTCGGGAGTCTCCGCCCCCGGCGAAGGTCGAGACCACCCCGCGGGAATCGATTTTTCGGACCGAGTGATTTCCGGAATCAACGACGAAAAGATTTTCGCTCGAATCGAGTGCGAGATCCCAGGGACCGTTAAATCGGGCGGCGGCTCCCGTCTCGTCTAAAAATCCGTAACTCCCGCGATCTCCCGCAAAAACCGTCACGACACAGGCGCGGTCGACCTTTAGGATGGCGTGTGCGGAACTCACGTAAAAAACTCCGCTCGATGAGCGCGCGATTCCGTTAGCGGAGACTTCGCAGACGGTCGTCACGCGCCCTTCCGAGTTTATCTTTCGAATGAGTGAATTTCCCGTGTCCGCGACGTAAATATTTCCTTCACGGTCCGACGTCAGGCCAGTCGGAAAAGTGAATTCGGCTTCGGTGCCCGCTCCATCTCGACTTCCGGACCGACCGGGAGTTCCGGCGAAACGGGATAACGAACCGTCGGAATTCATCCGGTAAATCACGTGGGCGGAATAGGCGGCGACGTATATTCTCCCGAACGAATCGACGGTAATTCCAGAAAAGTCAGAGACCCCGCGAGAGGAAAGGAGCGTCGTGACGTTTCGGGGCGATGGGTTTCCCGAGCTCACTGGAGGAGGGCACCCCGTCAGAAGGAGAATCGAAGACAGTGCCAGTAAGAAATTTCGACGTGTGGTTTTAGCCATATGGAGATCCTAATGGCAGCAGACGTCGATTGGCGACCTTTTTGCTTAGTCTCCCGTATGTTTTCCTACCTATCCTCCCTCCCGTTCCTCCTATTTTTCGCTTTTTTTTCCGTCGTTCTCTATTCGCTTACCGACGCGAAGGAAAAACTCCCGGCCTATTTTCGGGCGGCGGCGGGTGCTTCGATTCAGGCGGCCGCCGCCC
>JANXTV010000218.1 GCA_025352185.1 Oligoflexia bacterium | reverse complement strand
GATTAAGACTCGCGCGAGGAGGTTCGCGCAAAACGAGAGAATCCAACGCGAAAGGGGCCAGCCTTCTATTTTTCCATCGGGATAGCGACATCCGAGCGCGACGTCGCCTCCGGTTTTTAAGAGCGCGAGCCCGGTCGCGATCGCTTTCGGCTCGTGCGAAAAATCGCAATCCATTTCGATGTAGGTCGTGAAACCGCGACTCGAGTCCCGTCCCCACCGTAGACCGGTGCGTACGGCGCCCCCACGTCCGTCTTTTTTCGTCCGCGTGATCAGGTGCACGCGTGAATCCCACGCGCGCGAGGCGATCGCATTTTTCACGAGCGTCGTCGTGCCATCGGGAGATGAGTCATCCACGACGCAAACCGAGAAGGAACTTCCGAGGGCGAGGAGCGCCTCGATTAGCGCGAGAATATTATCCTTCTCGTTATAGGAGGGGAGGACGACTAACGTTTTTCCGGTCGCGGAGTCCGACATTAAAAACTCCCGAGCGAGCGAAACGCTTTTTCCAGTACTTCTCGCGACTCGGGCGCGAGAACGGGGTGGCACCCAATCATGAATCCATTCGCGAGGATTTCGTCGCAGTTCTTAAGCGACCCGGCACTTCGGGTTTCGACCATCGCATTCGCCGGATGGCGTGCGAGATTTCCCGCGATGATCGGGCGGGTAGCCACTCCCGCCTTTTCGAAAAGTTCTTTTACGACGGAGACTTTAACCGGAGCCTTCGCATCTAAACGGAAGGGGAACGTCATCCAGGAATGGCGGCGCTCGCGGCGTGAAAGTTTTTTCGTCGTCAGGTGTTCGGATCCCACGAGCTTCATCCACGGAGCAGATTTTTTAGTCCACTCACTGACTTCGTAAGCGAGCTTCTCCCGGGACTCGAGCATCGCGTCGAGCTTTCGGAGTTGGACCGATCCGATCGCGGCCGCGACTTCGGTTGGACGCACATTATAGCCCGGCATGATGAAGAGAAACCGGGGGTCGAGTTCGGGATGCTTTTTCGCCCAGACTCCCGCATCGCTCCGGTCGCGGGACCAGCCGTGGGCGCGGATACTTTTAAAGTCATCGAAGAGCGCGGAATCGTTCGTCGAAATCATCCCGCCTTCCATCGTCGAAATATGGTGGGAGAAGAAGCAGGAGTAGGATCCCGCAATGCCAAACGTTCCGGCGTGCGTCCCGTCGAAGTGCGCGCCGAGACTCTCGCAGTTATCCTCGAGGAGCGTGATTCCGTTTTCCCGGCAAAACGCCGAAATTTTATCCATGTTTGCGGCCTGGCCGAGAACGTGGATGAGGAACATTCCCTTCGTTTTCGGTGTAAGGACGGAGCGTGCGGATTCGATATCGATCGCGAGTGTCCCCGGATCGACGTCGACGTAAACCGGAACGAGTCCGAGCTGCACGAGCGGCCAGACGGTCGTCGGCCACGAGAGAGCGGGGACTAAGACTTCGTCACCTCTCTTCCAAGGTGCACCGCCGTTTGAGCGCCGGATCATGAGATCCACCATCAGGAGGTTCGACGAGGAACCCGAATTCACCATGAGCGCGTGCTTCGCGCCGGTCCACTCGGCGAATTCCCGCTCAAACTTACTAACGCGTTCCCCCATCGTAAACTGGTTCGAATCGAAAACGGCTTTCGCGGCTTCGATCTCTTCGGCTCCGAAGGTCGTCGACGCGAGGGGGTAAGTGGCTGACATATTCGCCATTTCTTTCATGACCGAAGTCGTTCGTCTACCGATCTCTAACGGACTCTTCTGATTGACAACGCGACGCCCCCTAGAGGATGAAAAGGGATCATGAAAAAGGCGTTTATTACCGGAATCAGTGGTCAGGACGGATCCTACTTAGCCGAACTTCTCCTCGATAAGGGGTACGAAGTGCACGGAATGATGAGGCGCTCTTCGACGTTTAACCGCGAACGGATCGACCCGATTTTCTATAACGACGGCGGGAAGTATAAGGGCCGCTGGTTTCTCCACTACGGAGATCTTTCCGATGGTTCGGCGTTAAACCGAATCCTGCGTACGGTAAAACCCGAGGAAATCTACCACCTCGGTGCCCAGTCGCACGTCCGCGTCTCGTTCGATATCCCGGAATATACGGCCGACATCACGGGCGTCGGTACGATTCGTATCCTCGATGCGATTCTCGAAACTGGGATTAATACGAAGTTCTACCAAGCCTCGAGCTCCGAAATGTACGGGAAGGTCCAGGAAGTCCCGCAAAAGGAAACGACGCCTTTTTACCCGCGTTCTCCTTACGGCTGCGCGAAAGTCTACGCCTACTGGATCACGGTGAACTACCGCGAAGCCTACGGCATGCACGCTTCGAACGGGATTCTCTTTAACCACGAGTCGCCCCGCCGCGGAGAATCGTTCGTTACCCGGAAGATCACGAAGACCCTCGCGCGCATCATGGCCGGAAAAACGAAGGACCTCCCGCTCGGAAACCTCGATGCGAAACGCGACTGGGGTTACGCGAAAGATTACGTCGAAGCGATGTGGCTGATGCTCCAGGCGAAGGAAGCCGACGATTACGTCATCGCGACGAATGAAACCCACACCATTAAGGAATTTCTGACCGAGTCCTTCGGGCTCGTGGGCCGCGACTGGAACGAATACGTCCGGATCGATCCGAAATATTTCCGTCCGACCGAAGTTGATCTTCTGATCGGCGATCCGACGAAGGCCCGGGAAAAACTCGGCTGGAAACCAAAAACCTCGTTTAAGGAACTCGTGCGACTCATGGTCTACGAAGACCTGAAGGCCGAAGGACTCGATCCTGAAAAACTGATGAAACTTTAGTCCTGCCCGAGTCCGGTAATTTTCGGTGGTTCGGTCGGACTCATCATCAGTTCCCGTAGCGCATCGAAAACGACTTTAAAATCGGCGTCGTATTTCTGTTCGAGCTGTTCGATTTTTAGACTCAGCTCGCGGTTGCTCTCGATGAGAGTTCGAAGTTTTACGAAGGTTCGCATGATCTCGAGATTGACTTGGATGGCACGCGGGCTATGGAGCACTCCCGAAAGCATGGCGACTCCCTGTTCAGTGAAGACGTAGGGAAGGTACTTTCGGTGCTCCCCTCTACCCCCGTTGTTTAAGGTCGCAATTTGCGACCTTAAGATTTCCCATTCAGTTTCAGTGACTTGGAATGCAAAGTCCGCCGGAAATCGGTCGATATTCCTTCGAACTTGCTCGTTTAAACGCTTAACGGGGACTTGGTAAAGCTCCGCCAGATCGCTATCCAGCATCACTTTTTTTCCCCGGATAAAATAGATTTTCTGAGCAATTCCGAATTCGAGTTCGCCGCGATTCGTGTCCATGGCGCGGTAAAGGCAATCATCGCGCCAGTTGATTACTTCGAAACCCTACTTCAGCGTAAGCCGCTTCACTTCCTGCTCAAGCGTCTCTAACATGTAGGAGATCATCGCGGGCGTGAGTCCCGGATGCACGCCGAGCCAGAATGTCTTCCGCATGACGATGTCGGTATTCGTGAGATCCCCGTGCACGCGGTAGTTCGCGCCTATATAGGCGGGCTGCTTCGTGAGATTCCCGGCGAAGAGTAAGCGCGTGCCGATCTTCCGCGTTTCGAGCGTACGGGTGAGGAGGTCCCGGTCGAGGTCTGCCGATGCGTGCATCGGGAAACCGAACCACGACGGATTCGAATTCGGCGTCGGCTCGACCGGCGTTAAATGCTTCGAAAGTATCGGGGATGATTTCACGCCGTCGTAAAGCGTCTTCCAGTTTTTCCGTCTCGCTTCGACGAAAGCGGGCAGTTTCTTTAACTGCGAAACACCGAGGGCCGCCTGCATATCGGTGACCTTGAGATTATAGCCGATATGGGAGTAGGTGTATTTATGGTCGTAACCGCAAGGAAGATCCCCGAGCTGCCAGTCGAAACGTTTCTTACACGTGTTATCCACGCCCGGTTCACACCAGCAGTCGCGGCCCCAGTCACGGATACTCTCCGCCACGAGTTTCCATTTCCCGTCGGCGGGGAGAACCGCGCCGCCTTCGCCGGTCGTAATATGGTGGGCGGGAGAGAAGCTTAAGGTCGCGAATTCTCCGAAAGATCCGACCGACT
>JANXTV010000183.1 GCA_025352185.1 Oligoflexia bacterium | reverse complement strand
CTTTCGATGGCGCCATTTTTACGAATCTTTCGGCCGAACACCTCGACTATCACCCCGACCTCGAAGATTATTTCAGCGCGAAAAAAATACTCTTCGGTGCCCAGGCGGAAAGATCCCGGGCGTGGGGTAAAGAACCCGTTTTTGCCGTTAATTTAGAGGATTCTTACGGGAATCGACTCTTCGATGAGTCCGCCCATGCCGCCGAACTCGGGTTTCACGGATTCTCCGTGACTCCGGGAGTCCGTATCGAGGCGACCGGAATTCGCGGAAATTTTTCGGGAATCGAAATCGAATCCACGCTCATCGGGAGGTTTAACGCCGAAAACATCGCGGGTGCGGTAGCGCTCGTACGAAATCTTCCGGAAAAGTTTGGCTTCACGCCGGCAGCCATTCGCGCCGGTATCCAAGCGCTTTCCAGCGTGCCCGGAAGGCTCGAGCAAGTTCTCGACGCCAGGCAGGGAAAAATCGTGCTCGTAGATTATGCCCATAAGCCGGACGCGCTCGAAAAGGTTCTCGCCGTACTCCGTCCGATGCGAGGCCCGGGTCGGAAACTCATCTGTGTCTTCGGATGCGGCGGAGACCGCGACCGGACGAAACGAAAGGTGATGGGAGAGATCGCCTGCCGACTCGCGGATCAGGTGATTCTCACGAGCGATAATCCGCGGACGGAAAAACCCGAACACATTTTACGCGAAATCGAGAGCGGGTGCTTGAACCAGATTAACTGGAAATCAATCGTCGACCGCCGGCAGGCAATCGGGGCAGCAATTCAGGCGGCCGAGACGGGAGATATTGTTCTCATCGCGGGCAAGGGCCACGAAGACTACCAAATCATCGGCACGACGAAGACCGAGTTTGACGACCGGAAAATCGCCGCCGAATTCCTGAATTAACGGCCGGGAAACGGATGCGCCATCGATGCCGAAAGGAGCGCGATTTCACGCTTCTATTTTTAGTTAACCATTTGTAATTAAAGACTTTTTATAAATTTCCTTCCCACGCGTAAAGAAAATGATCTATAGCTGAAGAGAATGCTCTATCTCTTCCTCTATCCGCTCCACACCGAGTTCTCTTTCCTGAACGTTTTCAAGTACATCACCTTTCGTACCTTCGGTGCGGCTATGACGAGCGTTCTCTTTTGTATGCTGCTCGGACCTTGGTTCATTGCCTACATGCAGAAGAAGCAAATGAAGCAGGTCGTTCGCGACGACGGACCGCAGTCTCACCTCTCTAAAAAGGGCACTCCCACGATGGGCGGGACACTCATTCTCGCGGGCGTCGCGCTACCGACTCTGCTCTGGGGTGACCTCACGAATACGAATGTTTGGATCGCCCTTCTCCTTACCCTCTCCTACGGTTTAATCGGATTCATCGACGATTATAAAAAAGTAATTCGTAAGAATCCGAAGGGCCTCGCGGGCCGGTATAAACTTCTCGGCCAGGTCATTTTCGCGGGCATCGCGGCCTACTTTATTTTTAAGGACGGCGGAGTTGCGACCGATCTCCACTTCCCGTTCTTTAAGGACTTCTCGCTTGAGCTCGGCTGGCTCTATATCCCGTTCGCAATCCTGGTTATCGTCGGCTCATCGAATGCGGTAAATCTCACCGATGGTTTAGACGGCCTCGCCGTCGGACCGACGATTACGACTTCGGTCACTTTTCTTATCCTCGCGTATTGCGCGGGCCACTCGGAAATCGCGAAGTACCTGCAAATTCCACACGTTCCCGGATCGGGCGAACTCGCGATCTTTCTCGCGTCGGTCGCGGCCAGCTGTTTAGGATTTCTTTGGTATAATACTTATCCCGCCCAAGTATTCATGGGAGACGTCGGTGCACTCGCTCTCGGGGGCGCCCTCGGGGTCGTGGCCGTTATTTCTAAAAACGAAATTCTTCTCGCCCTCTGCGGACTGATATTCGTCGTCGAAGCCCTTTCGGTCATGATTCAGGTGATCAGTTTCAAAACGACGGGGAAACGCGTTTTTAAAATGGCGCCGATCCATCACCATTTCGAATTAAAGGGGTGGCCCGAGCCGAAGGTCGTCGTTCGGTTCTGGATTCTTTCCATTCTGCTCGCGATTGCCACGCTTTCGACTTTAAAACTTCGGTAAAATCACAGTTTTTGTTTCCACGGTTAATGTAATGAGGAGTCTCGATTCATGAGTAAGTATAAAGGCAAAAAAGTTCTGGTCGTCGGTTTCGGTGTTTCCGGAGTCTCCGTCGCTAAGTACATGACGAAGCAGGGAGCAAAAGTAACCGTCACCGATACGAAGCAGAAGTCGGAACTGACCGAGTCGGTAAACGCCTGTGCCGATTTAAAAATCGAATACGAACTGGGAAAACATAACGACGCGAGTTTCCGTACGGCGGAAATGGTCGTGATGAGTCCTGGCGTTCCCCTGAATATTAAGCCACTCGAGGGAACTCGGGAGATGAATATCCCGATTACGAACGAAATCGATCTGGCCGCCGCCGCCCTGAAGGAACCGCTGATTGCGGTCACTGGCACGAACGGAAAGACGACGACCGTTACGATGATCGGCGAAATGTTCAAGGCCGATAACCGTCCAGTGTTCGTCGGTGGAAATATCGGAAAGCCGCTCCTCGATTACCTTACCGAAGGAACGCGGGCCGATGTCGTGATCGCGGAGCTTTCGAGTTTCCAGCTAGAGCTCACCCAGAAGGTCGTACCGGCCGTCGCGGTCGTTACGAACGTTGAACCCGATCACCTCGATCGTTATCCAAATTACGAAGCCTACGTCGCCGCGAAGAAACGACTGCTCCAAGCCTGCGATAAGAATAGCTACGTCGTTTTAAATTACGATAACGCCATCACGCAGTCTTTCGGCCAAGACTGCGTCGGCCGCCTGATGTGGATCACGAAACAGAACCCACTAAAAATTGGCGGCGAGTTCGCCGAGAA
>JANXTV010000147.1 GCA_025352185.1 Oligoflexia bacterium | reverse complement strand
CGATGAGGTGTGCGCGGGCGACGGGTACTGGATTTTTCTCCACGAACGGAGTGAAACTCAGGTTCTCCTCGGCGTCGAACTCCCGCGGCGCGAAGATTTTCAGGAAGAGCGTACGGAAACCGGGACCGAAACGGAAACGGTCACGGCGACGAAACCGGTGAGCATCGATGGGCACGAAGGGTCGATGCGTAGCGTACCGATGGTGCCGGCCCTCGCTCCGGTCGATCGCCCGAAGGGAAGTCGCGAGACGCTCGGGAATTATAAGCTGATCCTGTGGGGGATCCTCTTCCTAGTCGGCTTTATTCTTTTTCAGGTATTTCGAATCCCGGATGGGATTTAATCCGCCGCCCGGTCCACTGAAATTCGAGCGCTTCGTCTCGATCAGAAAGAGATCCTTAATCGTATCGGTGCGTGGTTTCTTCGCCTTTTTTCCGGCTGTCTCCCGCGCTTCGGCATCTTTCGGGAAAACCGCCTCGTTCAGTTTTTCTAGGATCTGACGTTTCCGGTGGTGGAGTTCGGTGCGCCAGACGGAGTGGTCGACTTCGATCCAGAGAATGCCGTCCTCGACCTTGAGTGCACGGGCATGCTTCGCGATTTGGCTCCCCACGGTTTTCTCCCAAGCGTCCACGGCGAGGGCCTCCTCGAGCCGCTTTTCTAACGCGGGATTACGGGAGCGAATCTTATCGAGGATGTCCTTGATGGAATTAAAGGCCATGGGGTACGAACGGAGATACATGAATGGTTGGTCGCTTTCGATTCGCACCGCGTTACCCGTTCTCCTCCTTTTCGGAGCGAGTTCTTGCGGCTATACGCTCCAGAATACGAAAACCAACTCGCTTCGGGAGGAGGGAGTAACCCGCATCTACGTCGCCCCGGTAAAAAACCTTTCCTATAAGCAGGGCGTGGAAAACCTCTTTTTCAACGAGCTGACCCAGATTCTCCTCGCCGGGAAGCGGGTGACCCTCGTCGATCGACCCGATTTCGCCGACGCCGTCCTCGAAGCGACCGTTACGGGCGCGAATTACACCACGACCGCATCGACCGCGGCCGAATCGATTTTCCCCGCGACGATTGCCGCGATCGAAGGTTTTACCGTCGCCACGGAATACCAGGCGAATGTTTCGTGCGGATTTAATCTCGTTCGTCGAAAAAACGGAGTCGCGACCGAATCGATTTGGAATTCGAGTTTTAGTCGGTCTCGCCGATTCGCGGGAAATAATCAGAAGATCGAGTACGGAACGACTTCGGCACTGATTAACGAATCCGAATTCGACCGGGCCCTTCGCGAAGTCGCGCACGGAATGATGCAAGACGTGCACGAAGCCATGGTCGCGCGGTTTTAGGAATACCCATGCCGAAGTTTGAACCGAAGCAAATCCAAAAAGAAATCGAGGGTGGAAAGCTCCGCCCGGTCTATTGGATCTACGGAACCGAAGCGATGAAGTCGCGGGAACTTCTGAAACGCATTCGCGCAAAAGTTCTCGGCGAGGCGGCTGATTCCGGTACCTCGGTATTCGGGGAATCCATCCTCGACGGCCAAGAATGTGAAGTTTCCGATGTCCTCGATGCCGCGCAGTCGCTTTCCCTCGGTGGGGGGGCGAAATTTGTTCTCGTGAAACAAGCGCATTTTATAAAGAATCCCGATTCGCTCTCCGATTTATTCTCCACGGAGTTTCTGCCCGCCGACTCGGGAGCGGCAGTCACGGTTTTTCTCTCGAAGGATCTGGATCAGCGGAAGAAATTCTCGAAGGCGCTCATGGATAAGGCCGCGTGCGTGAGTTGCGAGGAAACGCCCGAGCACGACCGGGAGGCCTGGATTCAGTATCTCGCGAAACGAAAGAATATCGCCCTCACGGTGACCGAAGCCGGCCTCCTTTCGGCGATGGATCCGTGGTCCCTCGACGGTATCGAGCGGGAACTCGAAAAAATGGAGTCAACGATTTCGGCTTCCGACCGCGAGGCCGTGCTCCTCGGTGGAATGGACGGGAAGGGTGCGACCGAGAGTTTCGTGGAGGGTTTCCTCATGCGGGACCGGAAGCGCGCGCTGCCCGAGATTCGCCACTTTGCGGGCTTTCCCGAGAATGCCCTTCCCCTCATGGGACTCCTCGCGTGGAACGTGAAAATGCTCGTCGGCACGCTTAAGGACCGCGAGGCGGGTTCGCGCGAGACGAAAATAGGATCCTTTCTCCAAGACCGCTTCTCCCGCTACGTCCGCCTCTGGACGCTTCCCGAAGTCGTGGCGCTCTCCCGTAGCCTCGCCGAGATCGATTTTTCGACGAAGCAAACTCCGCGGGACCCGCTGGGGTTTTGGACGGATTTGGTGCTTAGGTATTGTCGGTAGTAAGTAGGGCCATGTGAGTAGGCTAGCCCCATATTTCGCGATTCGGCGACGTCGCGCGAAGCGCGGCGAAGTAGCCGGATTCGCGAAATTGGGCTAGCCGTAACTGATTGCGAGGCAGCAAGAGTTCCCGATTTCGCGTTCGGACCCAGTTACGGCTGAACGACCCCTGCGGTCGGGCTGAGCCCGCCCATCCGGG
>JANXTV010000134.1 GCA_025352185.1 Oligoflexia bacterium | reverse complement strand
GTCCGTTCCTTCATTACCGATAATATTCATCGCCTTGATTTTTTGGGTGTCGTACGCAGTGAGTCCCGAAAAAACAATCAGGCCGACGACGCTGTAAACTTTCGGAGCCACTCCCCCTTCCATGAGCGAAGGGAAAAAGAGGCTGAGCAGCGAATAACCCACCATCCCGAAGAGGCCCATCGTGCAAAACGATCCCACCGGACCGAGATCGCGCTTCGTCACAAGACCAAACGCACTCAGGCCCCCGAAGGCGAAAGCGGTGAGCGCAAAAACTTGCGCGATACTACTCTGGGTATAAACCAAGAATATTAGTGAAAAGGTAACGCCCGTCAGTGCGGCGTATGCGAGGTAGAGCGTCGCGGCCATAAGGGAGTTCATTTTCTTTATCAGAAACGAGAGGACCATGACCGCGCCCATTTGGGCGATGATGAGTCCCCAAAAGAGAGGACGATTCATCGCAATCGACATGGCAAGTTCATTATCCTGCCCGATGCGAAAGGAGATAAAACCGGTGACGCAAATTCCGACCGTCATCCACCCGTAAACACGGGACATAAAACGAGCATTTTCCGCGTCCACCGAACGGGCGCTCCGTTCGACTAACCCATCCGTATTTTTAAGTTCCATGCCTCTATCATGACGGAGGATTTGTCGATCCGCCTATTCCTAATTCGAGGACGCGGTAACTATTTGAATTTAATAACTTATATCTATTTTAATGCAGCTCGTCATATTTCTTGATTCGGCACCCCTCTCCGGATAGGTTCCACCCCCTATGATGCCACTCTCCTCCGCTTCGAAGGTTCCGGCGCTCCTTATCGTTTCGCTCGCGATGCTGTTGAATTCCTCGGCTCGTGCTGCCGACGGGTTCCGGTGCCGAAACACGGTCGATCCGGTCCGAGCGATGATCTTTATCGATACGAATTTCGGCCTCACCGAAATTCACTCCGCAGAACAGGCGGCGTGTGACCGCGGCGAAACTTTTATTCGACTTCCGGCGCCCATCGACGGAGAGAAGGAGGCCCACCAGGAACTCATTCGCTTAACGGATGCACGGGCATCGATGGAAGGTATCGTCGCCGACGCAAAACGCACCGGATGCTTACTTCCCACGTCTACTCCCGAAGCGGCGGCCGTGATCGGTGACCAACCCGTCGCGGGTGCCGAAGAAACCGACGCGGTCCAGACCGATCCGCGTTGCACCGAAATTATTGGACGCTTCAACCGTGTCTCCGCGACGATCGACGAAACGACACTGACCACGGAAGCCTACATTAACCGAGTAAAAGAGGCGAACGGCGGAACGAACTTCATCTACGCGATGGTCCAAGCAGGGTTTATTGAGATTGCGAAACGTGGGATTCGCCCGACGTCACTCATCATCTCTGGACACAGCAGCGGAAATGCCTTCGGGGGCCGCTTCGGCGGAATTGCATTCACCTCGCTCCAGCGCCACATTAAGAACGCATACGCCGCCGCACCGGAACTCCTTTCCGATCTAAAATCGATCTACCTTTGGGGCTGCAATACGCTGAATCCTTACGAACCGGAAAAATGGATCGGACTCTTCCCGACCCTCGAAATGATTACGGGATTTCAAGGCAGCGCTCCTTCGAATCTGAATTCGAGTTCGTGGACGATCCTCGATCGTCTCCTACACCTCGAGCGCGGAATGGTCGCGCGCCTCCCTTCGATTCAGGCCGACTCAGAAGTGAAGTCGATTCTGGACCGCGTGCCCGGGATTTCCGGGTCGGTTACGGCCGTTTACCTCCATGACATTCCGGGCGGCCGCGGCTGGTTTTACGAGCGCGTGCGTGAGACGAACGAAACTTCTGGCAAAACCGCTTGGATCTCAAAAGCGTCGCAGCTTCTGAACGCAAAAGAGTGTACGCCCGTCGCCGATACGATTACCTCGGACCAAGCGTACGTTGAAAGCATCGTTTCCGGCTCCACGGTAATCGGTGAAGAAACTGGGTCTGGAACCCTCCGCGAGATTTACACCCGCTCCCGCCGAAATGACGTCTGTCGGGCCGCCCTGGGTTTTAAATACAGCGCCGACCAAATCGGACTTCTCCTCTTCTGGCACGGGGTAAAAAAGAATACGATGCGCATGCTCGCGCCGAGCACGTCGGAAATCGACGGAATGCTTTCAAGTGCCCTGGCATCCCCGGACACTCTCCTGTCGGAAGTCGCCGCCGAAAATGTGGATATTGATGCGAAGACCAGCGTCCGTAAGGCTGATCTCGATAAACAATTCAACGAGGATACGACGACGATTGCTCGACTGAAAGCACGCCTCTCGTTAATCGCGGCGGCCGAAGCACTCCTTCCCTTCGATAAGCACCGGAAGCGGGAATTAAAACGGTTAGTTCGGCGCGAACGAAAACTAAAGCGAAAACTAAAACGGGGGCGCGATGTGAAAGATGCACTCGCTACCGTGAGTTCCGAGGTTTCCCATTACCAGGAGGCCCTCCGTATTTCGAACGCGGGTGGAAAATCTGATTACGAACGGACAACGGGGATTCTTTCGTCTTGGGAAACTCACCTGGCGTACGTTAATCGTCAGCTGGCGAACACGACCGGCGCGGTGACCCACCTCGATGGCGAAAAGTTCTTAGCCGACCTCCGGATTTTCCAACAGAATTTTTCTCCGAAGTCAGTCACCGAAATTTCGCCGATGTCGTACGCGGAAGTTCGCGAGAAGCACCTCGCCCGGAAGGAAGCCCTGAAACAAATCGAGTCGACCATCACCCGTTCGATTCGGTTGATGGGGTCGATGAAGGGTTTCCTCGAAGCCGCTAAGAGTTGGAATGACCGCTTTGAGCGGACGGCCATTCTTGCGGACATGCACTGTCTGAATTTCCTCGAATGGCACGAGTTCCTCGAACCGCTCCCGGCGTCGGCCGTACCGAATCTGACTTGTAACTAGGTCGGATCCCTAATTAATCCAGAGTAATTACAGATAGTTAGAGTAGTTGACACTTTTAGTTCATTATTGTTAAGATTGAACCTGCAGCGGTTTTCCGGGGGATCTTAATATGATGAACTGTATCCAGTGCCGAAGGGCACTCGATTCGACGACGAGCGCGAACGGCTTCCGGGCCGGATGCGAAAAGTGCGGAATCGAAATGATGAGCCTCGGACGACTGATGAAGCTCTCCGATTCCCGCGTACTCACGGGTATCTGGGATATGATTCAGTCTGAATCCCTTCGCCCGCAGTGGAAGAAATCGTCGCCCTGCCCGAGCTGTACCACCCTCACGATGGGCGTTCCCTTCCGTCACGAGGGAAAGGAACACGCTCTCATCGCCTGTCCGAAGTGCTACCTCGTCGCGATGAAGACCCCCACCCTAAAAGTATTCGAAGACTCGAACACCCAGGTTGCCGAAAAGAGAATTGCGGCGGCGCGGGC
>JANXTV010000120.1 GCA_025352185.1 Oligoflexia bacterium | reverse complement strand
TTCGAAAAGGGGCATGAGGTCGCCTTTTTTCGATCCCGACACCATGGCGTCGATATCTTTCCGCTCGGAAGTGCACCAGCCTTCGCGGGCACAGGCGTAGATGATCGGGAATTCAATCTGTTCTTCGTTCGCACCGAGGTCGAGGAAGAGGTCGTAGGTCATGTTCACGACTTCGTCGACGCGAGCATCGGGACGGTCGACTTTATTAATCACGAGAACCACGCGTTTTCCCTGAGCGAGGGCCTTCTTCAGCACGAAACGGGTTTGGGGGAGCGGGCCTTCGGCCGCGTCCACGAGGAGGAGACATCCGTCGACCATGCCCATGATCCGTTCGACTTCGCCGCCGAAGTCGGCGTGGCCCGGGGTATCGACGATGTTAATCTTCGTATTCAATACGCGAACGGAGGTGTTTTTCGCGAGAATGGTGATTCCGCGTTCCCGTTCGAGGTCGCCGGAGTCCATGACTCGGTCATCGAGCTTCTGGTGGCTGGCAAAGGTGCCTGCCTGGCGGAGGAGGAAGTCGACTAGGGTCGTCTTGCCATGATCGACGTGGGCAATGATGCAAACATTCCGAAGGTTTTCGGCCCGGGTAACAGTATTAGGATTGGTCATTCGAGATTTTGCTTACCATGAACTCTTGACCCGGAGGCGCAGTAAATTGACAATTTAGGAAAGAAGTTAGCGAATCGGCCTCTCGACCGAAAAAGGACTCCCGAATGATGACGCTACTGCTAGGAAACCGTTCCCGCTCTCTCCGCTCACCTCGGTTTCTGGGGGGGGTCCTCCTCGGAACCATGGGGGTTCTCCTCTTCGCCTCCGCGTCGCCGGCAGGCCTGGAATTTACGGCTCGGCCGAAGGGACGGAAGATTAAAAAGGAGACGCCCGAAAACACGGGTCCGGTACGTGTCCAAGTCTTTGGGACCGGAGAGGTTCGGCCCGCGCCCGCGGAGAATGTCGATGCTTACGCAGAGCTTCTCAAGGAAGACACGAAGGAATCGTCCGAGCCGGCGGAGGCCCCGGTCGAACCCGTTGCGGAAGTGCCCGCGGTGGACGAGAGCGAGACTGAGTTTCAGGCCCTCCGAAATCGCATCCGTACGCGAGAAGTCGCGGAAGCGACCGCGGCACCGACGGTGAATTCCACGGCTCGTCCTTCCGCCCGCGTGGTCGTCCCTGCCCGGGCAACTCCGAAAGCGGTCACCCCGGCCCACGCACCCGTGCACACTCCGCCCCCCGCCATGGAAACCGAAACGATCACGCCCCAGGGCGGCGCGAAGTCCGCACCGAAAAAAGCGGTCACCCACCCGGCGATGTCTTCCGACGGAATTCCCGAAGCGCCGTCGAATAATATGATTCCGACGAACGTCGCGTTTGCGTACACGCATATGCTTCCGAGTCCGGTAAATCTTCCGAAGGGCACGCTCGTCGTCGGATCGACCCTCGCTTACGGGGCGATGGATTCACTCGAGTTTTCAACGAACATCATTCGTGACGTGCAAAAGCAGTGGAACGTCCAAGCAAAAGTTCCGCTCATCGAGTACCCGACGTTTATGACGACGGCCTTCGTCGACTACCAGAGTACGAATTCCAGTTATTTTGAGGAAACGAATCCGACGGTTCGCCTCGCGCGTTGGCAGCCCGGCCTCGTGACTGCGTACGAAATCGACGATAATATGGCCTTTTTTCTGGGCGGGAATTTCGACTTCGGAAAATCCTCGCCCGAGGTGATGACGACATCCGGATATTTAAAGGGGGCGCGCCTTCAAGCCGACTGGAGCTGGCTCTATAATCCTTCGAATTCAAAACTGGCCCACAATGCGCTCGCGGCCGGGATGACCTACGATCTCACGTATAATATGCTCGGACTCGGACTCACGCACCACTGGCGCGCGTTCCAGCTCGGCGTGCACTACATGTTTTCGGACCGCGCGAAGTTCCTACCTATTTTCGGCTTCCAGTTTTCCGCAAATTTTTAAGTCCCTTCGCGATCGCTGCAAACGTAGCGGGATCGGTCACTTCACCGTTCGCATTGATTTTCGTGCGCACACCCGGAATCGCGATAATCGCCTCGGGAATGACTTTTGCCGACATCGTGCGCAGGACTTCGATCAGTGCGGTCGTGGCGAAGTTTCCGTCGGTGGCTGAACCACTGAAGAGTCCGACGGGGCGATCGACCATTTCGGGGCCGGAAACGAGCCAATCCAGCGCATTCTTTAAAACCCCCGGAATTCCGTGGGCGTATTCGGGAGTCGAGATGAGGAGGGCGTCGGTTCCCGCGAGCGCCGCGCGAAGTTTCGCCACCGGCGGTGGGAGAGTCGCACCTTCCCCGTCGAGATCGGGGTTAAAGTGGGGGAG
>JANXTV010000098.1 GCA_025352185.1 Oligoflexia bacterium | reverse complement strand
CCAATATTTTCCCAGGAGCGAGGCATGCCAGCTCGAACCGCAGGCGACGAAGACGAGTTCCTGGGCCGCGAATAAAAGTTTCTCACCCTCATGCTTTGCGAGCGGAAAAGGATCCGTTTTAGCGCGGTCAAGGAGCGCATTTAAAGTATCCACGAGCGCCGTCGGCTGCTCGAAAATCTCTTTCAGCATGTAATGCGGATACCCACCACGATCGATCCGGTCGATGGACCAATCGAGGTGCGTCGACTTCCGCTCGAGGGGTTTCCCCGTTTCGAGGGAAAAGAATTTTGCCCCGGTCGGAGTAATCTCCACCACGTCACCGTCTTCGAGGAAGAAAACGTCGTTCGTATACTCAAGCAGGGGTTGCGCATCGCTCGCGATGATCGCTCCCCCTTTTGGATCGTTCGCCGCCACCATCGGCGTCCCGTTCCGGACTCCGATCACCTTTCCGGGCTCGTTCTCGCTCATGATCACGACCGAGCAAGCGCCGGTGAGTTTACGAAAACATGACAGCACGGCCGGCAGGAGCTTCTGCCCTTTCGCCATTTCGTCCAGCACCAGAAAACCAAAGAGTTCAGAATCGGTTTCCGACTGCGGGAGGTGGCCCTTCGCCAGAAGTTGCTGCTTAATTTCCTGATAGTTTTCGATGATTCCGTTGTGGACGAGGACGATGTGCCCAGTCCGGTGCGGGTGGGCATTCTGGGTCGTCGGTTTTCCGTGAGTCGCCCAGCGCGTATGGCCGATACCGCACCGTGAGGCTTTTGCACCCGCGTCGAGGTCGATCGCAAGCTTCTCGACGTTTTCAAGTTTTCCTTCACTCTTTCGAATGGTGATCGGAGTAGGCCCCGTAGCCCCGCCCGCAAGGTCCACCGAAACCGCAATTCCCGTCGAATCGTAACCCCGGTACTCAAGCCGCTTGAGTCCCTTGAGTAACACGTCCACCGCCGAGCGATTTCCTATATAGCCAACAATTCCGCACATGAACTTAACCCTTTAACTTTTTCGCGTAGCCCAGTTTATTTTCCTGCCGTGAGCGCGCAATCGCCAGCGCCTCGGGTTCAACATCTTTCGTAATTGTCGATCCACTCGCGACGTACGCACCCCGTCCGATTCGTACCGGGGCTACGGTTTGGCAATCACTGCCGATAAAACAATCATCCTCAATCACGGTCTCATGTTTTCTCGACCCGTTCCTCGTCCGACCGTCAAAATTACAGGTGATGAATCCGCACCCAATATTTACCCGGGCGCCGACTTTCGCGTCGCCCACGTACGAAAGGTGCGCAATCGAACTCCCCTCGCCGATCGTGGCTTTCTTGAGTTCTACGAAGTTCCCAATTTTAGCTCCCGCGCCGACGAAACTTTCGGGGCGGAGATGCGCGTAGGGACCGACCTTAGCCCCGGCGCCAATCGACGAGTCGACCGCGTAACATCCCGCTTTTAGTTCGACATCGTCTCCGACCTTTACCGATCGCAGAACCGTGTTCGATCCAATATCGACCCGGTTACCGATCTGCGTACTTCCTCGCAATACCACGCCCCGGTGGATCGTCACTCCCTCCCCAATACGTACGGAGGCTTCGACGGCGACACTCCCGGGATCGAGGAACCGGACACCTCCCCGTGCGTGCGCTTCCACGATACGCGACTGGAGAATTCTTTCCGCAGACGCAAGTTCCCAGAGGTCGTTTACTCCGCGAACGTCATCCGCATTTTCCCAAATTCGGGCGGTCGCTTTTCTTGCTTTCGCCGCAATGGCAACCATGTCCGTAAGGTAATATTCGCCTTGGGCGTTTTTCGTTTTTAACTTCGGCAGGCTCGCGAGCAGGAACTTTATATCGAAGAGGTAAATCGATACCGCGACTTCGGTAATTTTCTTTTCCTTTGCGGAAGCATCTTTTTCTTCGACGATTCCTTGCACTTTTCCCGCAGTTTTTCCGCCTTTTCGGAGGACCCGGCCGAGCCCAAAAGGGTGAATCGTAATCGTGGTGAGTGCCCGGAGCGCGGTGCCCTTTTCCAGGGGTTCGCCGACTTCGGCGACCAGGGTGGAAGGAATGAGTGGGGAGTCGCCGGGTAAAACGAGGAGGTACGCGCCTTCTTCGATGCGGGACTTACCCCAGGGAGAGTCCATGGCCATTTTTACCGCGTGTCCCGTCCCCCGTTGTTCCGACTGCACGATGAATTCGACCCGGAGGTTAGTAAAATCCACGCCCGAAGTTCGACTTCGAACAGTTTCTTCTACTTTTTCGCGGCCGTTCCCCACGACGATTCCGACTTCACGCTTCGAACCGGGACTGGAGAGGGCAATCGACCGAAGTAAAGTAACGAGCATCGGTTCGCCGCAAACCTCGTGGAGGACTTTCGGTAGCGGCGAGCGCATCCGCTTCCCTAGCCCCGCCGCGAGGATCAGGACGGCAGGAAGAACGGACCCTTTTTTAGTTTTAGACATCGTCTTTAATCATTAACGAGCCCCATTTCTTTTCTCAAGCGTCGCGAGCGGTCATAGAATTTTTCTCGACCTAAAGACGAAAAATTTCACCGCGTCATAGACACCATTTTTCATGTTTGGCCCACGGGAGAATCGATTTTGCGCTGAATTTACCCTAGTTTTCTCGAGGTTTTTTTCACCTCTTTTTTTTCCGCGTCCCACGGAGACATGAAAAAAAAATCATCTCGAGTTCATGAAACCTAACGTTACGCATTATAAGATCATGTAAGATTCGAAGTTTTTTCTTGTTCGGTCTTAGAACTTCTTATAATCGTTTTCCTCATCGCAACGGACTGCGGTGAAAATGCTCGGTGATTTCGATCTCGCTCGTTAACCAGAATGGCTAGCAGCAAGGATGTTCGGGAATCATCAGATCTTGAACCGAGTAGTAAAAGCCTGGGGGATTGTATGGATGCTAGAACGCTTACGAAGTTTCGGAAGACTCTGCTTGAAGAGAAACAGCGGATTCTAAACAACTCGAAAAATGCGATGAGAACTGAACTGGCTGTTTCACCGGATGACTTACCGGACGAGACTGACCTGGCGGCGAGCGAGATTAATCAGAATCTCGTTTTCAAACTTCGGGACCGAGAGAGACTGCTCCTCCTGAAAATCGATGAAGCCCTCGGTCGTATCGAAGAGGGTTCGTTCGGAACCTGCCTCGAATGCGAAGAGTCGATCGAGCCTCGACGCCTTGAAGCCCGTCCGGTCTCTACGCTCTGCATTGCTTGTAAAGAAGCTGAAGAGCATAAGGAAAAAATTTACGCCTAAATTTAGGTAAAACGCCGAAGCGGTTCGCACCCTTCGGCGTTTTTTTTTCCCTTTACGTCTGAAGCGAGTTAGGTTTCGGCTAGATGACGGGCCACCCTTTCCAAAACCAGACGAAGCGCATTCTCCTCGTGGAGGATGATCTGGAGCTTCTCACTGAACTTCAGGACTTTCTGTTTGAGACGGGGCGATTCGATGTCGTCGCCCGCGAAAATGGGATTGATGCGCTCGAAGTCCTGAAGAAAAATCCGCGGATCGACCTGATTGTTTCTGACTATTTAATGGTGGGTAAAGGAAGCGACCTCGCCCGCGCCGCGGTTGAAATCGGTATTCCGACCATCATTATTACCGGAAACTACGAAGAAGCCGTTAATGCACTTCGTGGATATTCTCTTAAAGTGCCGGTCATTAAGAAGCCGTTTAATCCTTACAAGCTCGTCGAAATGCTCGATCACTACCTTTTCGGAAAACCTCTGAACGGTTCTCCCGTGATTTCTGCCTGGTGGGACGATCTAAAATGACTGGATCAACCGACTTACCTCGGCTGCTCCTGGAAATCTTTAATCGTCAACCCGATCCGCTATTCATTAAAGACCACGAATCGCGCTACCTCTACGTAAATCCCGAGTTTTCGCGATTCATGAATCTGGAAACCGATTTTATCGTCGGCAAGGACGACTTCGGGGTGATGTCCGAAACCCAAGCGAATATCTGTCGCTCACACGATGCGGCCGTGCTTGATATCGCGGCCTCGGAAGCGGTGAAAACTCACAGTTCGGACGAGCTCCTCATTACCCCGCAGGGCGCGCGCCAGCTCTTTATCACTCGGTTCGGCCTCCACCGTCCCGACGGAAAGGCATTCCTTTTCGGAGTGATTCGCGACCTGACCGCGCAGCGAGAAAAAGAATCACGGCAGATGGCGACCGAACGCCGACTCCGAGACGTCCTCGAAATGATCGATGAGGTGATGTGGGCCCACGAATGGGGAACTTGGAACACCGTTTTTATGAGTCCGTCCGCGACGAAGTTTTGGGGGGTGCCGGCCGACTCGATTCACACTCCCGCCGACTGGGTGCGTGCCTTTACGCCTGCAGAAATTGCGCGAATGGAGGAACTCTTCCTTTCGAATGAGAGAAATGGAATCGATCAGTTTAACGGGGAATTCAAATTTACGCACCCGGTTCGCGGAGATCGAATCGCGTTCATTCGGGCTAAGATCATTCGAGACGAAAACGGAAAACCGACCCAAATCGAGGGGCTCACTTCCGACATCACCGATATCAAGCAAGCTGAAGCCGAAATTCAGGAGCAGCGGCAAAAGCTTCTCGCGCTTGCGAAACTCAATACCCTCGGGGAACTCGCATCCGGAATTGGGCACGAGATCAACACTCCTCTCTCCGGAATCCTTTCGAAAATCGCGCGGGTTGAAACGGCGTTACGATCGATTGACCCGATTTCCGATGGAGTTGCCGTAAAATCGGCCCGCCTCCTTAAAGAGTCGATGGATCTCGTCGAACGCGTCGCGCAGATCGTAGAAGGCCTGAAACAGCTCTCCCGGAATGCGACCAACGAGGAGGCGGAATTATTCGATCCGGTAGTCGCTCTGGAACAGGCCCTCTCGCTCAGTCGAGGAAGGTTCTCGAATCACGGGATTCGAATCGAAATCGCAAACTCCCTTCCCGACGGAACCCGAGTGATTGGGCGTCCTACGTCACTCTTTCAAGCAATCGTGAACTTACTGAATAACTCATTCGATTCCCTCGAGGGATCCACCCGCGCCGAACCGAAAAAAGTGCGTCTCGAACTCGGCGCCTCCGCTTCCCGCGTCTTTATTCGGATAATCGACAACGGTATCGGTATTCCGAAGGCGATGCGGGCACGACTTTTCGAAGCGTTTCACACGAGTAAAACCGAAGGCAAGGGAACGGGCCTCGGTCTCCACCTGTCCCGAAAACTCCTTCGCGCCCACGGGGCGGATCTCGTCCTCCTCGACCCAGACGGCGGCACCACGGCATTCGAGATCTCACTCGCTAAAAGCGAAAACCCCTCCCCGGGAATCCCGGGAAGGGGCTGATTCGTTAAACGCTCGGGAGGTGATTCTCTTTACTGAGCGTACAGGTAGTCGATGGTGATCTTACGACCTGGGCTAGACGTGAGTGCATCTCCCCAGAGTTCGATCGTGTTGCGATCGGCGTGATACGTATATCCATTCGTACCGTCGACGGCGATCACTTTACCATCAATCTTCACCACGATCGATCCGAGGATCGGTTTCTGAGTGAGCTTATACTCTTTCTCAGCCTGGTTGATAATGGCTCCACCGATAGCCGCTAAGTCCGCACCGAAGTTCTTAAGAACATCGTAGGTCTTCGCGACGAAGGCATCCGCTGCCTTCAGGTAGAAGTTCGGGTAGAAGTTCGTTCCGTTTACGAGAGGGTAAGCAATCGCAGCGGACGGCTTCGTTTGTGTCTTATTGATCACAAAGTCAAAGCTGTAACCACGAGAGTTAGGACCCTTCACCGCACCGATTCGACTCTTCATCCGTGCGATCAGACCATCCACGGTTTCACCCGGGTTGTTCTTCGCCACGTCTTCGTCTTCATCGGATACGACGATCATCGAAAGCAGGGCATCATCCCTGACAAATCCTTCGTTGAATCCGCCCGGAGCGATCATGGCCGTATCGAGTGCGTAGAGCATCGATGCGAAACATTGTTCGTCCCCGCTTCCGGAAGTGCCCGGCTTAGAGTTCGCCTTGAACTTCTCCACTACACCCGTAGTCGAGGAAGTCAGGTAGCGACCCGCTCCAGTACTGTCAGTGTACTTCGAAATTAAGCGACCTCGGTTCGGTTCGATATATCCGGGCAGTTTACCCGCCCAGTAATTCGCGTCCGTACTCGAAACGTCGGTCGTGACCACACCGATATGGAAGTCCACACCGCGTACGACGAACTGACCAATGAAGGTATTGATCGAATCCGAAAGTACTTGCTGCTTATCCGCCATGGAACCGGAGTTATCGATACAGAACAGCATGTCTACTTTCGCCGTGGTATTATCCAAGGCGTTATAGGCATCTTGTTTCGCGACCGGAGGTTTCACCGTCGGCGTTGGCGACGGAGTCACCGTTACCGTAGGCGTCGGCGTTGGCGACGGCTTCGGCGACGGAGTAGGAGACGGCGTGGCCGTAACTACCGGTGTCGGCGACGGAGTCGGCGTGACCGTTGGGGTTGGCGTCGGAGGAGGAGTACACTTCAGTGTACCGCAACTCTTTAAGCAACCGTTCGTAATGATAGGGTCCACGTAGTTGCAGCCCACCGGAGGCGCTGCACACGAGGGTGGAAAACACATTGGGGGATCGGTGGGCACCCCGGTTGGCGTCGTCTTGTCAGGCTCTTTCTGCCCAAGCGAGCTCACCGAAAATCCGGTGTCGTTACAGGCCGAAAGGCCCATAAGTCCGACGACCGAAACCATAGTAACTAGTATTCCATACGTTCTGCGTGTCATGAGAAACACTCCTCTCCCGAGAGTTCCGTCAAAAGATTTATCACTTAGCCAACTTCTATACAGTGCAAGTGCCGTGCAATTTAGCTAACTGACGAATCCTGTTCGATTCTTAAGTGTCAAGGGACCCAAAATGTCGTCGAACTCCTCGACACTGTCCCAAACCTAGTCACCTGAACTCCTCGGTGAGAGTTCCCGTAACTCAACCAACGTCTCTACTATTGCGTTCCCGGAGCTCCGGGCTTCGCGGGAGCGGTCGCCTGGGCTTTATTCCCAGACTTTCCGCCGAACTTTTCTTCCCGGTAATGCTCTTTATTTTTGCATTCATCCTGGACACTCCCGATGGTCCAGCCGAGCTCATCTTCCCAGATCTCGTTAATGACTTTTGGATCCGTAGGCATCGATCCCCACTCCCAGTAGAGATCCTTCGCACGACTCTCGGGAGGCTGCTCATCGAGCCAAGCCTGGTATTCAGGGTTCACGTTACGCCAAACCATGTCCTCTCCTGCGTGGTCGAAAATCTCAACCTCGAGAAGCTGGACGTTCTCCGCCATCTTCGCTACCTGCTTCGCGATCCGCGTCGTCAGGTAGGTCAGGACCGAGTTCATGTTCTTTCCGATTTCCTTCTGGCGAGTCCCGACGTCATTATAAAACTTCGGTAACGGCGTTTTCCATTCCTTTACCCACTGGGCACCTTTCTCGGCGACGAGTCGCTGAGAATAGAGCACGTAAGCGGCCTTTTTTTCGTCGAAGAGTAGGTTCGCTTCGAGTTGGAACGCGCGATACTCCGGAGACCGCAGCCACTCGAGGAGCACGAGATTTGGTACTCCCCCTTTTTTACGAAGCGCCGTCGTCAGAAGTTGGTACGGTCGTTCCTTCTGAGTAGGAGAAAGTTTATTATACCAGATCAGAACTGGGTAATATTTCTTCTTAAAGAAAACCGCGTTTTTCAGTGCCCGCGCATACTGACACATTTCGTGAAGTGCGATCGAAGCGACCAGCGGTGCTTCGGGGGCGTAGACCCGAGTCAGTAATGATTTTTGGATATTAAACGCAGCACCGATGGCTTCTTTTCGTTTCCCGGCCTGGAGCAGGGACCACGAGAGATCCGAAATTGCCTGGGCGAGATAATTCGAATCCCGAGGCACCATGCGGAGGATATCTGCCGCCTTATCGTATTTTTTTGCTTCGTAAAGGTCCCGCGCGTAAAGAATAAGGGCGGTATCGCGGTCCTTCGTAAATGCCGACGGGAGTTCGTCCTTTTCGATCAGACGCTCCCAGAGCGTCATTGCTTTTCCGTACTGAGCGTTTCGCTGAGCTGCGAGCGCCTGGGCGTAGAGTGCGTATCCCTTAATGGAGCCTAGCGCCGTGATGATATCGTTCGCTTCCCTTTCATCCCAAGCATTCACGACTTCCTTCATGCGCACAACGAGCGCACGACCGAAGTCTTCGCGCCCCGGACCGTCCAGGTCAGGACGCTTTAACCAGGCGATGAGGTTCGGAATTGCGGCCCGACCAAAGCTGAGGGTCGGATACGCTTCTTGAATTCGAATGATGCAGGATAGGGCGCCGAGACGTCCGACGATCGGCACCCCCGTCTGAAGGGGCTGCACGAGCATCATCATGAAGCGTTCGTACGCGAGGTGGATAACGCCATCGCCGTAATAGGCGCGGGCCTTCAGAAAATCGCCGACTTCACGCACTTCCCACGAAGTTTTTGACTGCGCGAGGCGAAAGCCCGCCTTGTAGATTTCGGGACCCTTCTTCGAGGAGAGAGCATCTGCCGCCGCGGCACGGGGCTCTTCCGGAAACGTTTCCGAAAACCGAATCCTTTCGTCCTTTCCGCAAGCATCAAAAATACGCGTAGGCTCGTCCGCGTGAGCGGACACAACGAATAAAATTGACCCGAGGATCGGAACGATAGACTTCAGTCGGTCAGCGAACCTCATGGGCTAGCCCCCCAGCGTCTTAAAGATAAACGGATAAGAGACATCGACCGTCACGCCGCCTTTAGGCAGTGGGAACTGCCAGGTCCGCAGGCGACGCATGATGCATTCGCCGAGACCCGGATCCGGGAGAGTCGACTGCGAAACTTTCGTTTTCGCAACGACTCCTTTACCGCTGATCGTGAAATCGAGGATGACTTTACCGTCGACGCGGGAAGCCCGAACGATCGAAGATTCGTAGCAGTAACGAACTTCTTTCATGTGGGCGTGGATTACACGACCCACTTCTTCTTTCGTTAAACCTTCTTCGACGTCCGCTTCGGAGTCACCGAGCGAAATATGGTCGGAACCGGTTCCGGAAGTCATCGCTCCCTTTACTCCGTTCGCGTATCCGGCCGTAGCCGGTCCGCGGACGCCCGCGGTTCCATCTCCCGCAAATCCGGCGACCTTCGCGTCTCCCTTACCATTTCCGACCGCATTTAAGTCGACGGAAAGGTTAGAAAGCGCACTCGCCACGGACTTCGAATCACCCTTAATTTTACCGCCGAGACCGAGGACTTTAGAACCCTCGTTTAACGGTTTCGAATCGAGGATTTTCGTTAAACCACCGCGCATGAGCCCGGCGATCAGATTTTGGTTCTTCGTCGGCCGTACAATCGGCTTCTGCGTCGCCACTTTAACCGGAGCCGAGGATTTCGATCCCGCACCTTTCGGAACGATCATCTCGTCTTTTTTCGGCTTCGGAGCGACTTCTTCGCTCTGCGCGAGGGCCTTCTCTTTTAACTCAGGCTTCTTTTCGCCGACCATTTCTTCTTTCTTAGGCGCAACTTTTTCCTTTTTCTTCTGGACGAGCACCTTCAGAATTTGTGGCGGAATGACTTCCTCTTTCTCCGGCTTCGGAACGAGGGCGGCACCCCCGAAGAAGAGGAGCAGACTAAGCATCGCCCCCGCCGCATACCGGAAGAAATCCCGGTTTTCGAACGGACGGTCAGGAATGTCGAAGATCTTATCTTTCCGAGACTCGGAAGCAGATGCGAAGTACCAGCTCGCGTATCCAAAACGTACGCTCGCCTTAAAGAACTCCGCCGCCGAAACGCTAAACTCGCCGTTTCCGTCGAGGGAACGGATGTTTCCGTTAATTTCGACGAGGAGACCCGACTTAGTCGCACGAATCGAAGCTTTCGCTCCGTCGGCTACTACGCGGAAGACTTCTTCCCCATGGAGCTTACCGATATATTCTTTCGAGTGACGGGTCGACTGGGTATTCCAATCCCCTACACAGTGATAAACCTGGAAACCGCGAGAAAAATCAACCCCGCCGGTCTCACGGTAAAACTGGGGATGAAGATCCCGCATCGAGCGAATCTCAAGGCGGATTTCTTCATTATCCTTTTTCTTAAATTTAACTTGGACACCCTTTTTCATCTGCTCAGGTGTGAGGAGATGAGAGTGGGCATTTGAGATTTCACCGATCTCACGCCCGAGGGAGCGCACGCGCACTTCACCTTTCGGCGTATTCTCGATCACCCAGAGCGGTCCGCGCTCCGTCCGACCGAGAGTCATCGGGGATTCCGAATCCCAGGTTTCCGTTTTAGTCCTTCCGCGGAAGGTAGTCGATATCACATAACGAGGTGTACTCATTTTAAGTACTCCATTTCCCGAAGCAGAGACTTCGAATCTTCGTCAAATTCAGCCCGTTTACGGTACAACTTCTCACCCTTTAAACCATCCGAGGATCCGGTCTGCGACAGCGACTCGTAACCCTTATTTGAAAGTCCTTCGATAACCCGTTCTTCAAAGTTCAGTTCTTTCTTCCGAAAGCCCTTGTTGGCATCGACTGCTTTATTCGCCGCGGCCGGAGCAGTGGCCGATTTCGGCTTCACCGGTGCCGAAGCCGCCCAACCGAAAGTGGGGATTTGGACAATCGAAAGGAGTACTGACGCTAAAAATCCGCGTCCGACTATCCCCCAAGTGCTTTTAAATTTTTCCCGTTTCATTTCTTTTTCCCCTTCGCGGGTGCATCCGGCACTCCGTCCACTCCCGAGGTCGCCGGAGTCCGCTTTTTCGGCGCTTCGGTCTCGGACTTCGCCTTCGTCGCGAGAATTGCGTTCATCGTCTCGTCTACTTTTTCAGCGAGTGAAAGAATTCGCGCTTCGTCACGGTTATCGTCACTCAGGTGGCGATCCAGGAATGCTTTCCGAGTGGAGCGAATTCCGTCGAAATTCTTCGAAATCACACTCTGGTAAACCCGGGTAAGGAGTCCGAGACGGAGAGAACTATCCTTCAGAGTCGGTTCTTTCTCCTTGAGGAGCTGATTTGCTTCCGCTTCGAGACCCATCGTGCGAAGGGTCGCGAGCTGGAGCAGAGTCTTATCGCTTTCTCCGAGTCCGAGTTTTTCCGCCTGCGGAGACTGCGAGATCTGGAAGAAAAAGATCATCGGGCGAGTTCGGTGATTCTTTACCGTATCGGCCCAGGCAGATTTTTTACCGGTGTCGGTCAGACCGTCGAGGTAAGCCGTTTCGGGTTTCCATTTAATTTCGAACTTCGCGTAAGCTTCACCGTAGTTTTGGTCGGCGGATCCATCCCACCACGGAGTCTGGAGCCCCGCCTGCTTCGCCACTTCCCAAGTTTGCATTCCGATTTGGGTGACTTTTTGGGTGAGCGGATCAACCATTCCGGCGATCGCCTGTTTAAATACGGCGGCTTCGTCCTCTTTAATCCCTTTGGGCATCGGCATCCCGCGGAGCTGATCGGCGATCTTTTCGTATGCTTTCGCGAGCATTCCGAGGATCTTTACTTTCACTTCGGGCGAAGGCAGACCGAGGAGTGCCCCGGCAACCTTTTCGAGGCCCTGAACTTCGCGTACCCGCTTCTGGAGCGTTGCCTGGAGGTCATCCAGCTTTCGGCTAATCGGGGAGTTCGACTCGACGACTTCCATTTTCCGGGCGTAGAGGCGCGGGATGGTGGACTGGAGTCCGGAAAGCACTTCCATCTGCGACATTGCGTCGAGTTTATCGAAAGACTTCTGGAATTCTTCCACCGTACTGATTACGACCGTATTCGGAATTTGATGACCACGGGCAAGTGCCGCCGCGTACCAAGCCGCTTTTACTTCCTTAGGTGCCTTATTTCCGAGCTCGGCGAATGCCCAAGCCGAACGGCGGTCTCCATCATTCTCGATCGACGCGAGCGCACTTAAACGTTCGCATTCGGCCCGGAGATCTCCCGACTTTTCATTTCCGCAAAAGTCCGGCCCTTTAAGAAGAATATCGGAAGTTTTCGAGTCATCGGCGACAAGCCCGAGAAAGAAGATCTTCTTCTTCAGTGCCGGTAAGTCATTTTCGCTAATTCCACGACGGTCAGCCGGAAGTTTATATACTTTTAAGAAGTCTTCAAAGGCCTTCTTAAATTGGAACTTCTTCTCGGCATCCGTACCGCGAACGAAATAAGCGACCCCCACGGACTCGTGGTTCGGTGCGATTTCGATCACTTGATTCATATATGCCAGCGAAGCCTCGGTATCCTTCAGCTCGAGGCTGACTTTACCGAGCATCGCGAGAACTTCGACTTTATACTTTGAGTCCGGGTAGAGCTTTAAATGCTCTTCCCCGAAGGCTTTCGCTTTCACGAAGTCCTTCATCTTAAAGACGCCGGTCGTGATCTTATAGTGCGAATCGCGCTCGAGTTGGACCAACTTAGTTTTAAATTCACCGACCGATACGTTCGGGAGTTCCTGGAATTTAATGGCGAGGGTGCGGGTCGCAACCCACGCTTCGCTTTCGATGAGCGTATCGATGATGAGAGCGCAGACGGCCGGCGTTAACTTAGCGTTCGGACGCGTACCGACGTAATGGAGCATCCGCTTATAGGCCAGTTCGATGTCGCCGTAAGAATAGACCACGCGGTTCGCTTCAAAGAGGAGCTTATCCATCGTTTCGGTCTGAGAGGACTTAATTGCGGCAACTTCGTCGACCCATTTTATCCATTCAACGACGTCCACCGGCAGAGGTTTCTTAGCCGAAGTGAGTTTTCCGGCCTTGAGCGCCTGAGGAATAACGCCCTTCTCTTTAAAGAAGTCATAACGAGCCGTCATGGCGCGCAGGCGCGCCTGATCCCGAAGTTCCTGCGACGGGACGACGAAAAGTCGAGCCTGATAGACATCGGTAAAGGCGGCTTGGGCTTTTTCCCAGTCCTTCACGCCGGTATAATACTCGCCGATTCGGAAACGAACTTTTGCTTTCGTTTCGTCTTTCGGGTCGGTGATTCGCATGAATGCGTTCAGTGTTTGGAGATACGGGCCCTGAATCACGCGGTAATCATTTTCGTTCGCGTCTTTTTTCGGAAGAGTCGCGTAAATTTTATCGGCGTACTCGAGGAGCGTGCGTTTGAATTTCTTATACCACTCGAGACTCTGTACCTTAGCGATCGCCCCCGGGTTCTGGCTGAAGTAGAAGTCGAAATCCGCTTCGATATGATTAAAGTGAGCGTAGTCTTTCCAGTTAATGACGGCATCGTAGGCGTCGACGAGAACCCAGAGGGTGTCGACGGCACGCGGCATCTTCCGGAGTACGAGTTCTTTCCATCCGAGGGTTTCGGCCTGCATCTCTTTCGAGCGCATGACGATCATAAATTCGTGGGAAAGCTTACCGAAGGCGTGGCCCCCTTCGAGACGCCGGAAGTAGTCGAGGGCCTGTTCAAGCGAGTAGCCGGCGAGGCGCTTCTCAAACGCGGTACCATAAAATAGAGCGACCATGCCGATGACTTCGTCGTAGTGGCCACCGGTCTCTTTATTTAGTCCGCGGTTACGGTCGTAGCGCAGGAGCCATTCGGCTTTCCGAATCGCTTCCGGATAATTTTCGATGTTAAAATTAGCGAGTGCCTGCTTTTCAGCAACTTGGCCTTCTAAACCGCCCAGGTTTTGATCGATATTTACCGGCCTTAAAATCTTTAAGATCTCGGCGTGCTTACTTTGTTCCGCCAGAACATCACTCGCCATCAGGCGGACTTCGACGGTAGCTTTTTCGTCGGGATACCGGGAAATATAGTCGAGATAGTCCCTGAGTGCGTAATCCTTTTTCTTCAGTTCCTCGAAAGCCCGGCCTCGGCGAATGATCACTTCGCGCGTGCTCTTAAACTTCGGAAAACGGGTCAGGATTTCGGTAGCGTGGGCGACGCACGCGTCGAGGAGCTCGACGTACCGGGAGTTCGTAGCGAGGTTATCACCCTTCGAAACGCCGACGCGGAAGTAACTCTTTGAGGAACGCCACTCCATGTCGGCGAGGCGCCAAATGATCATGGCCTCTTCGGAGGTACCGCGCTTTAGTTTAAGCATCCGCTTTAAGTTAAGGATAGCGGTCTCGCGAGAAGACGCGGCCATTTCGTCGACGGCACGATCCATTCGCTCCTGACGAGTGGTTAAGCTTTTCGGATTCGTGGAACCGGTCGAAGACTGTGCGCTGGACGGCGTCCGTTTTTTCGCGGGTGCCTTTTCGGTGGTGGCCGCAAACGATACCCCAGCGGCAAGAATCGCAGCCGAGATTACGAACACCTGAATTTTTACCAGAACACTTTTCATGTCTTCCCTCTTAATCCGCGCTCACGACTACGAGTTTAAAGTCGGAGAAATCCATCGCCGATGCCGACGAAAGAACAACTTTAAGGAGTTTGTAAGGCACTTTCTTATCCGCAATCACCAGCAGTTTTGAGTCGAAGTTCGCTTTCACGTCTTCGGCTTTTCCACCTTGGCGTAATTGCTCAGAAGCAATCTGCCGCTGTTTTTCCCGTTCGCGCTTCAGGGCCTTTACGACTTCCGGAAACGTCCCATCTCTCGCGAGGTCACTCGGAGCGGCTTCGTAGTTTGTGAGCTTTAAAATCGGCTGGCCTTCGATCGTAATCGAGCCTGCCGTCACTTGGACCTTCATTGCTTCGACGCTCTCGGAGCCACCGTTTGCTATCGGGAGTTTAATTTCCTTACCGACATCGATATCGATGGCGCTGACGGAATAGCTCTTCAATAAGAACACGAGCAGGATGGTAAAAACGTCCGCCATCGACGTAATCTGCAGCGCGATTTCATCGGAGCCATGCCTACGCCGGCGTTTCCGCCCGCTGCTGATTCCCCGTCGTACGGTGCTCATAGTTAGAACCCTCCCAAAACCATTCCCGGCATATATTTCCGGGACTTTTCCATCGCCTTAACGATGGACTCATATTCAACTTCTGGATCCGCGGTAATCGTCATCGACTCTACACCGGGATATTTTTCTTTTAGCTGACGAAGGGCTTCGGCTGCTTCATCAGGATTCGCAAAGGTATTCGTCTGATTCAGCTTTCCTTTCGTAACCACTTGGAGAGATCCGTTTTTCTTCAGATCGAGTGTTACGGTGATTGGAGGCGGAGTCGGGTCACCCTGCGCTTCGGCCGGAGTGAATCCGGCATCGAAGATGGAAATCGAGATAAAGGATGCCGAAGCGAGCATGAACGTAATCAAGACTGTGAAACAGTCGATGATTGGCGCTAGGTTCAGGTCGAAATCGAGCGGTCCTTCACTTCTACGACTCATGCTACCCTCTTCGTTTCCACTCCGTATGCACGCTGACGGATGATATCGAGAGTTTCGAGGGAGCACTGATCGAGCTCACTCACCATTCGATTCGTCCGGTTCATAATGAAACTGAAGGCCACCATCGCAGGAATGGCGACGGCGAGACCCATCATCGTAGCGTTCATGGCGCTCGAAATACCGGCCGCGAGAAGCGCCGATTTTTCTTGTGGGTTAGCGGTACCGACGGCTTCGAAGGACTGAATCAGACCTGCGATGGTTCCGAAGAGACCTAAGAGAGTGGCAACGTTTGCAATCATCGAAAGGAAGGAAGTCCGCTTCGAGATGTTTTCAATCCACTCACCCGTTACGATGTTAAGACCGTCGTTTACCATCTGCTCCGGCAGGTGGGCACGCATGAGCCCTTCTTTCATCACTTGCGCGGCTGGTTTTAGTGGATATTGATCGCAGAGTGCTACCGCATCCTGGATCTTATCCGCCATCACGAGCTCGCGAATGCGATGATAAAATTTCGTTCGTCCAGCGAGCGGATAAGTGAAGAAAACCATCTTCACTCGCTCGAGGATAATTGCGACGGCGAAAACGCCCGCAATAATAATTGGTAAAACGTGTCCTAAGTTTTCTAGGATAAAAGAAGTAAACTTACCCATGGGATCTCTCCTAAAGATCGGCTCTCCACCGAGGAACTCGGGGAACGGATAAGTCCTATTTCTTCTAGCCTACAAGAATAGGAGGTATCCACTGAGACGTATCGACAGAAGGTGGGGACCTGCTAAGCCCAAAATCCCTATCTTAACAATTGTTTTGAAAATGATCACTTCGGTTCGGGCCGAATGGAGACGTCCGTAACTCTGGGATATTTTGCCCGGGTCACGTCGGACGCAGAACGACACGAAATTTAGACTCTATAGATCTCTCTATAGTACGAATCTGAATAACGGATCGGCACTCGACTTAAAATTAGAAAGCGAAAACGCCGACGCCGAGTTGGATCCAGTTAGTAGTGAGCGAGCGACTCGTTTTTGGCGGAGCATTAAACGAATCCGTGTGAAAAAGAATTCGATAGTCGACCGTCAAGAAGAGCGAGCGGTTTAGATAAAATTGCTGCCCAAATCCTGCAAAGTAACCCGTCGACGACCCGATGTTCGCTTTATGCTGCGAAAGACCGAGTGCCACGTTTAAGTCATAATAGGCGATACTCTTTCCTAAAATCGAAAGTTTACCATAAATCAGGCTCCCACGAACTTCCGCACCCATTACGGACTTACCTGGGTTCACCACCGGATCGAGTGATCCGTTCGCGCCGGTTGCGGTCGAACGAAGCGCATCTTGCGCTTGCGTATACGCACCACTGTTCGAAGCGCTGATCGTCGAATAAAATCCGTGGATCGAAAGAAACTCATTCACGTGATAACCGAGAGAAAGTCCGAGCGTCTTCTGATCCTGGAAAGGATCGTCGGACCAAAAACCATAGTGTAAAGCCGCTTCAATTCGGCCTTTTTTCGTATACTGGCGATTCTGAACCACATCCATTAAATCTTCGTTACCCACGGTCCAGTACCGACGCTTCATCGACTGAACATCGATTCGCTCCGGAAGGGTTCCCGCTTCGTCGTTATCCGATGTTGAAAGTTTTAACGTATCGACGTTTGCGGGGGGAGCTACCGGTGCCGCCGAGGCATTCGCGGGAGCCGGAGCCGCCGTTCGGGCCGGCGCGGTTTTTACCGTCGCACTCCTTCCCGTCGCAGAAGCAGCGTTCCCTTCCGGAGAGGAGAAGAAAACAGCCGTCAAAATAATGACCATAAAAAGCGGGAGAGATATTTTAGGATTCATCATATTTATTCCAAAGTTACCCGTGTTTAGAGAGAATAGAAAGCAGGAAGCAACAAATGGACGCACCCGTATACCTCGCAAAAGAAGGCAAAGTCTCCGGACCCTTTGAGCCGGCCCAAATCGAAGAACTTCGACGTTCGGGCGAATTCTATAAATACGAATGGATGTGGGACGGAAAATCTCCCGACTGGGCACCCGTTCCGAGAAAACTTTCTTCGCCGCCCGGACTTCCCGCCGAAACGACGAAGACCTTAACGAAAGTTCCGGTTACGGAAACGACGAAAACGGGAATCACGGTTTCACCGTCGCACTCCTCGACACCCGCTCCTACCGCGGTCGCCGGGGCCTTCCACGGCGCGGATATTAAAACCAGTTCCAAAAGCTTTTGCGCGGTTCTCTTCGACTCCCGCGTGACACTCGGTGGAGAAGTCACCCAGGCTCATTCACGCGGAGCCCACTTCGTTTCGACACCTACTCAGGATATTCCGGTGTCGAAAGGAACGAACGCATTAATCGATCTCCTCGATGAAAGTACCGATCGATCGGCGAAGCTTCAAACGACGATTTCGACCGTTTCGCGTATGGGTGATCGCTGGGTCCTCGAACTGGAATGGGCGGGCTGCCCCCTCCTCGACGCCTAACCGAACCTCATTTTCATTCAGTGACGAAAGATTTCCTGGACCGAGTTAAACTCGTTTTAACGGAATTCGTCATTGTTTTGACTCCAAAAGCTCTCCGTCTCGGCACTCTTTGCCGCGACCTTAATAGCTGCCGCAGGTTTATTTTCGTCAAAAACCGCGCGAAATGTCCGTGATTATAGAACTTTTTTTCCGTTTTTTCTCCAGGTGATCCTAAAGACTTCCTCCCAGGCTACCGAACTGTTTCTTGAGCAAGTCAACTGAAAGGAAACTTAGGGAATGGTAACCAACTACGACGGAGAACAAGTGGAAATCCCAAGCGCACTACCCATGCTGCCGGTACGCGATATTGTGGTGTTCCCGTATATGATCATCCCCCTCTTCGTGGGGCGGGATTCGAGCATCAAGGCAGTCGAAGAGGCGTTATCCCGTTCGGATAGGCTTATTCTTCTCGCTTCTCAGAAAGACATCAGCGACGAACATCCGGCACCCGAAGGTATTTATCAAACGGGCACCGTAGCGATGATCATGCGTATGCGCAAACTTCCCGACGGTCGGATTAAAATTCTGACCCAGGGACTGTGCAAGGCGAAGATCAACGAGTTCAAATCGCGCGATCCTTTCTACGAAGTGGCAATCGAACGAATTAATGAACCCGTCTCTCCCCGTCAGTCCGAAGCGGAAGCGCTCATGCGCACCGTTCGCGAACAACTCGAGCGAGTCATCTCGCTCGGGAAATCGCTCGCTCCGGACATCCTGATGGTGCTCGACGATATTACGGATCCGGGCCGCATGGCGGATCTCGTAGCATCGAACCTCGGGCTTAAAGTTTCCGAAGCTCAGAATATTCTAGAGACGACCGATGCTTTCGATCGCCTGATGAAGATCCACGAGAGCCTCACGCGTGAAATCGAAGTGCTTACGCTCCAAGCAAAAATTCGGTCTCAAGCAAAAGATGAAATGCAGAAATCGCAAAAGGAATACTTCCTCCGCGAACAGATGCGCGCCATCAAGAGTGAACTCGGCGATGGCGACTCGAAGTCCGAAGAGATCAATGAACTCCGCGATAAAGTAGCGAAGTGCCATATGCCTCAGGAAGTCGAAGTCGAAGCAATGAAGCAACTCGGTCGCTTAGAGCGCATGCATCCAGATGCGAGCGAAGCGTCGATGCTCCGCAGCTACATCGACTGGCTGATCGAGACGCCTTGGACAAAACAGACCAAGGATAACCTCGAACTGAAGCACGCGAAGCAAATTCTCGACGATGACCACCATAATCTCGATAAAGTTAAAGAACGTATCCTCGAGTATCTCGCGGTACGCCGATTAAAAGATAAGATGAAAGGGCCGATCCTCTGCCTCTCCGGACCTCCGGGCGTAGGTAAGACCAGTCTCGGTAAGTCGATCGCTCGGTCGATGGGACGCGAATTCGTTCGTATCTCACTCGGTGGAGTAAAGGACGAAGCGGAAATTCGGGGTCACCGCCGGACTTACGTCGGCGCCCTCCCCGGACGAATCGTTCAGGGAATGAAGCAAGCGGGCACAAATAACCCGATCTTCGTTCTCGACGAGATCGATAAACTCGGTAACGACTTCCGCGGCGACCCCGCGTCGGCGCTCCTCGAGGTTCTCGATCCGGAACAGAATAATTCGTTCCGCGACCATTACTTAAACGTCCCGCTCGATTTATCGAACGTACTCTTTATCGCGACCTGTAACGATCTCGGCGCTATCCCTTCGGCCCTTCGGGACCGAATGGAAGTAATCCAGATCCCGGGTTATACCGAAGACGAAAAATTCTTCATCGCGAAGAAGTATACGGTCCCGAAACAGGTCGTCGAAAACGGTCTTAAAAAAGATCAGATCGACTTTACCGATGACGGATTGAAAGCGGTTATCGCCGGATACACTCGAGAAGCCGGACTCCGGAATCTTGAACGCCAAATCGGAACCCTCTGCCGTAAGACCGCGCGTCTCGTGGCCGAAGGTAAAGAGGGAAAGACCACGGTCGATGCAACCATGGTTGCAAAACTTCTCGGACCTGCGAACTTCACGCGTGAAGACGAGCAGGAAATCGATGAAGTCGGTATCGCTACCGGCCTCGCTTGGACCGCCGTGGGAGGAGAAATCCTCTACGTCGAAACCACGGCGATTAAAGGAAAAGGCGGCATCATGCTCACGGGGCAACTCGGGGATGTGATGAAAGAGTCGGCTCACGCCGCACTCGGCCTGATCCGGTGGAGAGCGAAAGACTTCGGACTCGACGAAGACACCCTCGCGAATACGGACATTCACGTCCACTATCCGCAAGGGGGAATTCCGAAAGACGGTCCTTCCGCCGGAATCACGATGGCGACGGCGATTATCTCGCGTCTCACCGGGATCCCGATCCATAAGGACGTCGCGATGACGGGAGAAATCACCCTGACGGGTCGAGTCCTCCCAATCGGCGGACTCAAAGAGAAGGCCTTAGCCGCAATGAGACATGGCGTAAAAACCGTGATCATTCCGGATAAGAATAAGAAGGATCTTGAAGATCTTCCGCCCGAACTCCGCGAGGGCCTCCGGTTCGTACCCGTAAAGACGATTGACGAAGTACTCGAAGTAGCGCTCACTCAGAAGCTTAAAGGCAACGAGAGTGAAACGAAAGAGACTCGGTCGAAATCGTCGACGGGTCGACGCCGCATGGGAGGCGCTGCCGCGGCGGCAGCTGCGAAAGGTCAGGGTTCTTCCTGATCCTTCGGACCAGATCCTAAGCTGTGGAAACACTGTCCACCCTGCTCATATTTATACTTATCGCAATCTCGGGGTTCCTTTCGGGCTCCGAGATTGCGCTTTTTTCGCTTTCGAAGATCCAGCTGAAGCACCTCCGCGAAAAATTTAAACCCGCACACCGGATGATTAAAAAACTCCTCGGTGACCCCGCCGGAGTACTCGTCACGATTCTCGTCTGTAACGAAATCGCGAATATTGCGATCTCGAGTATTATTTCCGAATCCGTGGCGACCTCCCATGATCCCGGACTCATTCGAACGTTCGCGGAAACGTATTTTCCCCTCTTTCCCGTCTGGGGGGTCGATCTCATCATCGGCACCCTCCTCACTTCACCCATCGTACTCATCCTTTGCGAAATTACGCCCAAGGTCGTGGCGGCGCGAACGAACACCCTCATTGCTCCCCTCGCCGCTCCTCCCCTTCACGCGCTCTATACGGCGATGGCCCCGATTCGCATGGGTGTGCTCGGCGTCCAACGACTGAGCGGAAAATTTTTACCCGGAAATAAATCGAGCGATCCTCGCCTCCTTTCGACTGCTTCTAAGCTCCGCGAAGAAGACTTTCTCTCGATGGTAGAAGAAGCGCAGCGCGAAGGAACGGTCCAGTCGACGGAACTCCAACTCATCCGAAATGTTTTCGACCTCGACGATACTCCGGTGATTGAAATCACGACTCCGCTTTCGCGGATTTTCATGCTTTCCCAGAACACAACCCTTCAGCAGGCCCTTTCCTCGATGAAGGAAGGGGCGGCGGGCCAGCGTTACTCCCGCATTCCAGTTTACGGAAAAAATCGCATCGACGTGGTCGGACTCCTTTACTCAAAGGATCTCCTACTCGCTAAACTCGAAAAGACGGATCCGACGACCCCGATATCGGAAATCATGTGGAAACCCTTTTTCGTGAGTTCCGCGACCCGGTTAAATTCACTCTTTAGAAAAATGAAGCGGCAGCGTATCCATCTCGCCATGATCACGAACGACGCGGGAACGCCGGTCGGAATTGTCACCATGAATGACGTGCTCGAAGCACTCCTCGATGAACTTCTGATCGAAGAGGAGGACGACGATTTATGAATGAGCTCTCTACCTCCACCCTCATCGCACTCCTCGCTCCCCTCCTCATCATTGAAGGGTTCTTTTCCGGAAGCGAGATCGCGTTGCTCTCTGCCGATCCGATTAAATTAAAGTCTCGGGCTACGCGGGGATCCCGGAGTGCTCGCCTCGCCCTAAAACTTTCGCTGCATCCGGAGCGCGTTCTGACTTCCACCCTCGTAATGACCGCGCTCTGCGTAGTTCTCATTTCCGCGCTCTGTTCGCTCTGGGCGCGCGCACGGTACGGCCATTCTTCGGAATGGGTGGCGGTAGCCATTGCTTCCCCCCTCGTCGTCTTCCTCGGCGAACTCATTCCGAAAACTCTCTACCAGAAGAACGCAAATCGCCTCGCACCGCTCGTGGCATACCCCGTTTCGCTCGTCTATATTCTCTTCTACCCAATCACCCGGACCATTTCTTTCTACACCGCGGGACTGTCCCGAATTCTTCGGCCTATCGAGGAACTCCTGACGGGAAAAACCCAGTCCGGACGAGACGAACTCCTTACGGTACTTTCCTACGGAAAGCGGGAAAGCGAACTCGGCGCGAATGAGAAGCGCATGATCCGCCGAATTTTCGAATTTAAGGGCACCGAGGCGAAACACGTCCTCATTCCTCTCATTAAAGTGGAAGCGATCGAAGAACATGCTTCGATTAAAGAAGGACTCGAACGCTTTAAAAGTCACCGCCACTCTCGCATGCCCGTTTACTCTGGCCGAATCGATAATATCGTCGGGGTCCTAGAGGTGTCCGACCTCTTTCACGCGCCCGATCCGAACCAGAGCGTTCGTAACTTCATCACGAACGCGACCTATATCGCCGAAACTCACCACCTCGATGACCTATTGAAAATCATGCGTCGCGACGAAACCGAAATGGTCGTGATCGTCGACGAATACGGCGGCGCCATCGGGATCCTTACGTTTGAGGATATCGTGGAAGAAATCGTCGGTGAAATCGAAGATGAGCACGACGACCAGACGGCCGACTTTAAAGAGCTCGGCGAGAATAAGTACCTCTTCCAAGCGAAAATGGAAGTCACCGCCATTAACGAAAAACTCCACCTCGAAATTCCCGAAGGGGACTACGAGACGATTGGAGGGTTCCTCCTCCAGCAATTCTCTAAAATACCGGAACCCGGGGACGAGCTCTATTTCGATACTCCGGCGGGCAGCCTGAAGTTTACCGTGCGGAAAGCCAACGAGCGCCAGGTGCAGACCGTCCTGGTAGAACTCGTCCAAGCACGGACGGAAAAGTAGCCCGAGACTTTCGACCGTACCGTCAATTATCCGACTCGGCAGGAAACACCCATTCCCCGGCGACGAAATTTTCGCGTAGAATAATGGAAGCTATGACGAAAACCGTATTGATCGTGGATGATGTCGCGTTCGTGAGAAAAACCTTAGCCGAAGTCCTGACCGAAGCGGGTTATTCCGTCGTCGGCGAAGCGGCGGACGGTGAGGAGGCTCTCGCCCAGTGGAACCGGCTCCGTCCGGATATTACTACGATGGACGTCGTGATGCCGAAAATTAGCGGGATTGAAGCAACGAAGCAGATCATGAAAGCGGATCGGAATGCGATCGTCGTAATGATTTCCGCGATGGACCAAATCCACCTCGTGATGGAAGCCATTCACGTCGGGGCAAAAGACTACATCCAGAAGCCGTTTCATTCCGAAGACGTGCGCAGCGTGATGGACCGCGCCCTCCGCGGTGAATCCGGACCACTCCCCGATATCAGCAGCAGCTCGGCCCACCGGGCAGGGTAAGGAGAAATAGATGTTTAAACTCATTGGCTGGATCTTAAAGGCTTCGGTCTTCGCTCTCGTGATCCTCGTTGCCTCCCACCTCATTAAGTGGAACGGACGCACGGTGAGTGATCAAGTCCGCTCGACCCTCTCGAGCGCGGAAAAATCTCCGGCGCTCAAGACCGTAAAGAAGAAATCCAAGGCGATCTTCGGAGAAGCGAAAGATGCGGCGAGCGAGATTCCTGATCACGCGAAAGCCGAACTTCAGGCCCTCATCCATGATGATTCGGAACGGAAACAGTAAGTTACTTAAACGCGACCGAGACGAGTCCGATTACTTTTCCGAGAAATTTATTCGCCTTAAAGTATGCACTTAAAACGATCCGGCGCCCGGCGCTATCGTTAATAAGTAAGTTCCACGTGGATCCCGTGCGGTTACCTTCCAGCACCACTTCGCGACGTTTCCCGTTAATGCCACTCACGAGGTAATTCAGTTTTAATTCTCCTCCGGAACGCGGATCGAATGCGTCGGACTGAAGGATAATTACTTTCTGGTCGGACGCAGTGACAAGAACCATACCTTCGCCGAGTCCCTCGATTGGGAAAGTACTGATCTCCGTCGGCGACTTTACTTCGATCGCTCGTGCAATGAGGTCGTCGTCGACGACGAGGGAGATCTTACATTCACCGGAAAAAGCGTCGGAGGTTGCCGTAAGGAGTGGCTGGACGGTATCGGCGTGCGCGGAACTCAGGGCAAAAAGCAATGTCGCAAGAATCATAATCCCCTCCATGGGAAAATGTGACCGCGGAAACTAAATGCGTTCTTTTAGTATACACGAAAAAAAGCGAATGAAGGGGGGACCTTCATTCGCTTTAAATTTTCGCAGGGGGGATTCGGGGGGCGAATCGTCGCGAAGAAAACGTAAGATTAGGGCTTGGTCGTCAGCGAGCCGACGAATCCTTCTTTAAACGGAGCGAGGGAAGCGGGTTGCTTACCGTCGGCTTGTTGCGCGAGCATCTTCGCCTTCCACTCTTCACACTTCGCTTGGCCAGCTTTATAGTCATGGGTCTTCATCTGGTCGGCCATCACGGCGATTGGGTTCAAGAAGCTGACCACGGTAAAAACAAACAGGATTTTCGACATCATAATAAACACCTCTCATCACACTAGTTCTGACCCAACTCATCCACTGTGGGCCTTCAGTACTAGATAAAGCAATGCGAGTGCCAACCCTAAAAGCAGGTAAGTCTCTGTATATAATAGGGTTTTATATGGGTCATTTTCGGCCTGTCGCGCAGTTAGGCGACGGGTGTCTAGTTACTAGACAGGGCCTGACACAGGGGTTTTCCCCCATCTGGAGCCTAAAGCGCTTTAACGGTTTTAGGCACCATCTTTTTCGTCACCGGGTCGTAGACCATGACGGGCTCGTCCGGCTTCGTCTGGACGTCCGACTGGCCCGTGCAGCTCGGGTCGGACACTCCGAGGTCGGAGCTCGTGGCCGGCTTCGGACTCGGTTCCGCGAAGGCGGAGAAAGCGAAAACGAGGGCGAGTAAAAAGAGAGTCTTTTTCATAGCTGCTTAATCCTGACTTAGAAGGAGAGGGTTACGCCCGCGGGCCGAATGATTTCGAGTAAGTTTTGGAATGCCGAAGTGACCGCTAAAGCAATCTTCCGGCCGCCCGAAGAATCGACCTTCTTCACTTCACCACTATTCGAGTACTGTACCGTGATGGATCCCATGGCGGGATCAATGATTTCGACCGGCTTCGAATTTTCGTTATATTTGAATTGAATCTGCTTTTTCCCGGCATCCACCATGGTCTTAATTCGACCGAGGTTATCGTAAAATAAACGAACTCCCGCTCCGCCCGAATTCTTCGCAACCGTGAGATTCCCGCGGTTATCGTACTGGAAGGTCGACCATTCGACTTTCTTCTTGTTCGCCTTTTGGTACTTCACGACTTTATTTACCTTACCCACACTTTGTT
>JANXTV010000451.1 GCA_025352185.1 Oligoflexia bacterium | reverse complement strand
GTGGGCGCGGTCGGCGACTCGAATGGGAAGGGCGTTACGCTCTCACCGGTGGGTCGGGAACCGCAAACTTCTATCACCTGAACGATCAAACTTTCCGGGATTACCTCGTGAAGAATCTCTACACGAATAACACCGAAAATTTTTCGAGCTCGCGGTGGGGATTAAAGGTCGAGCAAAACCAGGAATTGCCGTTCGGGATTCAGGAAAAACTCCGCATCATTGACGTCTCTGATTCACTCTACCTTTTAAAGGTGGGCGACCTGCCGGGGAATGGCGAGGCGTACCTCACGAGCGACCTGAGTTTCAGTCACGCCTCCGATAAAGTTTCGGGGTTTGTCACGGCGAAGCGATATCGAAACATTCTCACTCCGCGGGCGGAAGATCCGCGCGCCTTCGATACGAAAACAGTTCAGGTTCTGCCCCAGGCCGAAATCTCGACGAACGATAAAGTTTTCTTCGACGGGAATCTCGTAGCCGGACTTTCCCTCGGCGCCACGAATTTTGTTCGCCAGCGCGATTTCTACGACCGGGATCCGTTCGGCGGAACGGTCCCCGCGACGACGCCGTTTCGGGCTGGACAGGATCCGATTCGAGAAGCGGTTCGCGCGCGCATAAACCAATCCCTCTACACGACTTTACGAGCGGCAGATGTCATCTCGATCGTGCCTCGGGCGAATTATCGACATTACTTTTATGATTTCGACGGACATGCGTCGTCGCTCTCACGAGGTTACCTCGGTCTCGATCTCGAAATCTCCACGCAGTTTGAAAGGGTCTACGACCGGGACCCCTCGGGAGAGTTTCCGAAAATTAAACATCTGATTCGTCCGCAGATTACCTATTCGGTCATCCCGTATCGACATGAACCGAATCATCCGTTTATCGGGCAGATTAACTACGCTCGGGAAAATGGCTTCACGGGATATAATTTCGATAACGAAGACGTCATCCCCATGGATTCGACTTTAAATAATGCGAACTATTTCGCGCCGAAGGGAAACGCCATCTCCTACGGGTTCACCACCCAGATTGCCCGGAAGCGGAAAGTCGCGACTGCCGAAAACGTAACTCCGGTGTATACTTACGATACTCCGGTCGAATGGTCGGCCGGTCAGAGTTTTAATCTGCGCGAACTCCGTTATGAAAATGAAAAGCGCCAACCGCTCTCGCGCTTCTACAGCCTCATCACCGCGAACTTCGACCGCGCTAATGGATATTCCGACTTTTACTACATCCCTTACCAACCGATCAGCCAGGATACGAGTCGTTTCGTTTACTCCCTCGGGGCGAACTGGATTCTTTCAAAGGGTCTCGGCCGGGTTCTCGCCTACGAGCGAAATTTCGGTGCGTCCTATTCGTTTAACCGCTCGAACAACCAATCGCAGACTCAGACGATTCAGTTAAACTCCGTCTTCTCGATTAACGATTACGTCATGCCGAGCGTAAGCGTCGCGTACGATCTCCTCCGCAGCCGCTGGATGTCTGCAAACACGATGCTGACCTTTCAGAGTCCTTCCGAATGTTGGAAACTCGATCTGAGTTACCTTCAGGCAACATGCCCAAAGGAAAAACCCGACGACTCGGGCTGGTGCGGAAAATTTGCGTTTAACCTCTCACTTAACCTGACGGGATCGGGCTTCGGCTCGATCAGTGACCCTAAATCCGTCGTCGCTACCGGCGCGAAATAGTCGGCAAAGGAAATAGCTATGAGCACCCCATCCACGACTACGATTAAGAGTTACGCGAATGTGGCGACGAGCCACCTCTCGCGCGCCGTGGAACGAAATGAAAAAGTGATGGAGGAGCTCGTCGGGCTACTCGTCTCGGATGTGAAAGCGGGGAAATCGCTGTTTGCGTTCGGGAGCGGACATGGCGCCATTTTTACGATGGAACTCTACCACCGTGCGGGCGGATGCTCCTTCCTGGTTCCCGTTTTCGCCGACTACCTTCTCCCCACGGCTGGACCTCCGGTCGTGCGGGTGCTCGAGCGGACGGCGGCCGCGGCGAATATGATGCTCGCCCGAGCCGAACCGAAAGCCGGAGAAATGATCTGGATTGCTTCCCAGTCGGGAATTAATACCGCGGTCGTCGATTTTGCGCTCGAAGCAAAACGTCTCGGCCTCTTTACCGTAGCGTTCACTTCGATCGAACACAGTTCGCAGGTCGCCTCCCGCCATTCGAGCGGAAAGCGTCTCTACGAAGTTTGCGACCGAACGGTCGATCTGGGAGGATTTCGGGGGGACGCGTGCCTGGATCTCGCTCCCGAAGTGCGCGGGGGACCGCTCTCGAGTCTCACTTCAATTCTCCTCGGACATTCGGTCCTGACAACTGCTTGCGCACGCCTCGAGGCGGACGGCATTCGATGTACGTATACGAGCGTGAATACTCCCGAGGGAGAGGCGCGGAATAAGTCGATCGAGAAGCAGGCCATGCTCCGCGATCCGCTCCTGCGCGGGTAGCCGGGAGGAGTGCTCGACCGCGTACTTTCGCGTCGGTTCTCCCGTCAAGATTCGGACGGCAATTCCTGCCCATTTCTGGAGGTATTTAGTCTCGTTACACTAATCGTCTATGCGGATTCTCCTTTGTAACGACGACAGTGTTCATGCCCGCGGGATCCAGGTCCTCTACGATTCTCTCTGTAAACTCGGAGACGTCACCGTCGTCGCGCCGCTCGAAGAAAAAAGCACGGCGGGACATTCCCTGACGCTCCATAAACCCCTTCGACTGCTCCACCTCCGGAAAGATTTTTACGGAGTGAGTGGGGGACCGGCCGACTGCGTCCAGGTGGGGATTCACGAGCTCTTCAAGAAGAAGAAACCGGACCTCGTCGTTTCGGGGATTAACCGCGGAGCTAACCTGGGCCAAGACGTCTATTATTCGGGTACCGTATCTGCCGCACGCGAGGCGTGCATCATGGGACTGCCGGCGATGGCCGTAAGTCTCGCAATCGATTTCCACCACCCGAAGCCGGAGGCGCAACTCCACTACGAGACGGCGGGTGCCATTGCGGTGAAGGTACTCCAGCATTTTGAAAAGGTTGGTAAAAAGAAGTTCGCGTTTCCACCGGGGACACTTCTGAACGTTAACTCGCCGGATCTGCCCTTAAGAAGAGTGAAGGGGATCACCCTCGCCCGTCAGGGCTTCCGCTATTATTCTTCCGATATTCTGAAGCGCCGTGATCACCGTGGAAAAGACTACTTCTGGGTCGGCGGTGATTACCACGGATTCGAGAAGGAAGAGGGAACCGATTGCTTCGCGGTCGATAAAGGTTTCGCGACGATCACACCCTTACGTCTCGATACGACGTACCATGAATATTTACTGGAGATGATGGAAGCCTGGGGAAACCCGGTTTCTTTCTTTAAGAAATGAAGAGCCTCCGACTGAATCACATCCTCTTCGCCGTGGCCGCGCTTTTCGTACTGAACGGGTGCGCTTCGGGTCGCGTGCGCGGGGAACGCCATTCCCGCACGGATCGTATTCCGGCTAAACAGAGTTCGTACCGGGTTCGCGGCACGGACGAAACGGGTGTGCTTTCGACCGTCCAGCAGACAAAGTTAAGGACTCGTACTCACTCGTGGCGCTGGCCGACGAATGAAGTCATCGTCACCTCTGGCTTTGGATCACGCGGGGGAGAACACCACGATGGCGTCGATCTTCGCGCAAAAAGCGGTACCGCGGTTCACGCGGCCTACGACGGGAAAGTGATTTACGCCGGGAGTAAGATTCGCGGCTACGGGAAGATGGTCGTCATTAAGCACGACGCAAAACTTTCGACGATCTATGCGCATAATTCTCGACTCGAAGTGAAGACGGGCGAAAAAGTTCGACGTGGCCAGCTCATTTCGTACTCGGGAAATACTGGGCATTCCAGCGGACCTCACCTCCACTTCGAAGTGCGGGAGGGCGTGACGGCCGTGAATCCCATTCTTTTACTTCCTTCCCCGGCCGTGGCGAACGAAGCGAATCGCCGAATGGCGAGCGAAATTCAAAAAACTCCGGCTCGTCCCGTGCAGAAGGCAAAGCCGACACGTACCGCTCGTTATTCCCAGCGCTACTCACAATCGAGCGCCCGGGTCGCTGCACGAGTAGCCGAGGATGACGGCTTTAAGCCGAAGTCACCCCACGCTCGATAAATTAAGCGGAGTCGGGTCTAAAAAATCGAATCGACCGTACCGTGGAAGTCGAAGGAGTCGTTTGCGCACTTCAGACTGTCCTGCCAAGTTTCGGCGTTCGCATCATTAAAGTCGGTGAGAATGCCTTTACGGAGTTTAGTCACTTCCGAAGCGACGCTAAAAAAGAGTCCGTACTCACGGTTGCGGGTGAGGGACTGGGTCGAGCCGTTTACCGATCCAACCCATGCGCGCGTGCCATCCACGATGATCGCTTTAGCGTGCAGGTAGCCCGGACGTCCTCCGACCTTAATCGCCGAAGGGAACGTCATCACTTTTGCGCCGGCCGATTCGAACGCCGTGTAGTTCGTATGCGCGCGCTTCATTTCGGTCGGGCTTGGTTTTCCGAAAGAGCAGAAGCTCGCGACCATGATTTTTACGTCGACGCCGCGGTTCGCTGCGGCAACGATCGCCGCATTCATCGTCGGATCGTTTAGGTACTGCTCCTGGATTTCGACGCTCGTTTTCGCGGAGTCGATAAAAGCAACCGTCGGAGAAAGAGAGAAAGGACTGATCGTCAGGGCATTTAAGGAATCGGCGGGTACGGAGTTCGGGAGATCGTACGGAACGCTCGCCCAGTCGAGTTCGAAAACGGTCATCAGCGTATCGACAATCGCCGAAGTTCGGATCGAAATCGTATAATCACGATTACACTTCGTGGGTTTCTCCGCGAGATCGCAAAGGCTCGTATTATTAAAGTTCCCGGTACTCAGGATCGCATCTCCGCGGTCCGCGATAACCATCTTACCGTGTTGGACGCATCCGGCGGTAGTTCCGCTGCGACTACCATTACTGCCGTCAGCGCAGAGCGCTTTATTGAAAGGTTGAAATGAACCCCCGAGTTTTTCGAGACTCTGTTTAAACTTTTTAAGATTCTCGCAGGCGACGTCGAAGAAAGACATTTGACCGTCGTTCGGACTCGAAGCCACGCCCGTGAAAATGTCACAACTCGATCCGACGGGTTTCGGTTCGATCAGGATGCGTACTTTAATTCCGTCGGAGGCGGCCTTAAGGAGTGCGGCTTGGACGGCGAGGTCCGCCATCTCGTAAATTTCAATATCGAGCGTCTTCCGAGCGCTGTCGATGAGGGGGATGAGAGGGGATCCGTCTCGTGAATTATCGTAGAGAGCGATCTCTCCGGCGGCGGCGAAATTCGTCGTCACGAGGACGAAAAG
>JANXTV010000003.1 GCA_025352185.1 Oligoflexia bacterium | reverse complement strand
CGAAGTCGGGCGCTCCGCGTGCGGGTCGCGTGCGGCTGACTTACCGTGAATCGATTTTCCGGAACGCCCCCGTGGGCGTCGCAACTTTTTTTGCGCTCATCCCCGTCTGGGGTTGGGCGATTCTCCTCCTGATCGGATTTCCGCTCATGGTGGTAGAAATTTTCCTTCTCGTTCGCGCGCCCGGAGGGCAGCGCTTAGGTGATGTCATGGCTGACACCGAGGTCGTCGAACTTCCGCCGCTATTACTGCCGCGGGCTTCGAAGTAAAGGGTAGCGCTTCCCGCGCTAGAGTTAGGTCGCCATGAAGTTATCCGCCGAGTCCCGCGAAAATACGTTATTTCTCGTCGACGTTTCGTCGTTCATCTTTCGCGCCTTCTTCGCGATTCGGAGTCTCACGAGTCGAAGCGGGGAGCCGACGAACGCGGTTTACGGCGTCGCTTCGATGCTGGGTAAACTCATAGAGGAGGCGAAACCGAAATACCTTACGATTGTCTACGATTCGAAAGAGCCATCGTTCCGGAAGGAAATGTACTCCGAGTATAAAGCGAACCGCTCGGATACACCGCCTGATCTGATCCCGCAGTTTGACCGGATCGAAGACCTGATAAAAAAAATGGGTCTCCACTCCGTGCGCGTGAGCGGCATCGAGGCCGATGATCTTATCGGAACGCTCACCCACCGGTGGATCGCCGAAAATCCGAAACACGAAGTGATGATCGTCACCGGTGATAAAGACCTCATGCAGCTCGTAACCCCGCAGGTGAAAGCTTGGGATACGATGAAAGGGATCGTCTACGGTCCGAAGGAAGTCGAAGAAAAGTTTGGCGTCGGCGCGCACCAGGTGCGTGATTACCTCGCGCTCGTGGGCGATTCCTCGGATAACATTCCGGGCGTGCCGTCGATCGGACCGAAAGGGGCCGTCGATCTTCTAAAAGAATTCGGCACGCTCGAGGGCGTGATCGCGGCGGCGAAGGCCGGAAAAATTAAGGGAAAGAAGTGCGAAACGATCGCCGCCAACGAAGCAGACGCTTTCCTTTCGCAGAAGCTAGCGACGTTAGTGGACGTCGAGTCGGTTAAAGCGGATCTCCACGGAATGCTACTCCCGTTTCCGGACGGCCTCGTCCGTCCGGGGCCGGAAGCCCTCGCGTTGCTCGAGGAGCTTGATTTACGATCGCTGCGCGATAAGTGGTCAGGCGGGGCGCCTGCATCCTCTAAGCCGATGGCTCCCGCACCCCTAAAGTCAGCGACTCCCGCGAGTGACGAAGCGCAGGGTGGGCTCGATTTTTCGGACGGGGCAGGGGCGTCCAGTTCCCGCGATGCGGGAACCTCCGCACGCGCGTCCAGCTCGGGCGGAGCCCGCACCTCCGCACCTGCGTCCAGCACGGGTGCCTCCGGTGGGAGTGGCGCAAAAAAATTCGGAGCGTTTAGCGGGGGTCTCTCTTCGGCGAATCCGTCTAGCTCCGCAGGAACCTCCGCCGCGGTTGCCGCCGACGTCAGTCGCTACTCGGGGGAGGTGACTCCGACGTTAGTCGCAAACGAAAACACTTTTGCATCGGTTTTAAACGAAAAGGATTTCTACGCGCTCCTCGAACTTCTCGCGAAAACAGATGAATTTGGGTTTGACCTGGAAACGACTTCGTTAAATCCGCGGGAAGCCCACATCGTGGGATTTGCGATCGCACCGACTCCCGAGAAGGGATATTATATTCCGATTGGGCACCGAGGCTCGAATATCGAGCAGCTTCCCGAGAAATTCGTGATGGAAAAGCTGAAACCCATTCTCGAGGACCCGCGGCAGAAGAAAATCGGGCATAACTTAAAATACGATTTTTCAGTCCTCGCCGAAAATGGAATCCTAGCCGACGGCATCGGGGCGGACACGATGGTCGCCGACTATGTGATCGATCCGGAAGGGCGTCATAATCTCGAGACGGTCGCGAATAAGCATTTAAACTACGCTACCCTCACCTACGAACAAGTCTGCGGAAAGGGGAAAGACCAAGTCCCGTTTGACCTCCTCCCGATCGACGTCGCCACCCGTTACTCGGCCGAGGACGCATGGATTACCCTGAACCTCTGGAAGGTGATGAAGCCGAAGATCCAGAAGGCCGGACTCATGCGAATCTTCAGCGAGGTCGATCTCCCCCTCGTCCACGTGATCGGAAAGATGGAACGGACCGGAGTCTCGATCGACGCGGAATGGCTGAAAACTGTCGCGAAAGATTTTACCGCCGAAATTGGGCTCATCGACGAAAAAATCCAGAAATGGACGAAAGGGCCAATTAACTTAAATAGCCCGAAGCAGCTCGCCGAACTTCTCTTTAATGAATTGAAACTCCCAACCCAAACGAAAACGAAGACGGGTTTTTCGACCGACGCCTCCGTCCTCGAAATCCTCGCGCCGATGCACGAAGTTCCGCGGCTGATCGTCCAGCACCGCGAAATCGCGAAGCTCTTGGGGACCTACGTAGAACCCCTCCCGACCATGCGGGACGCGAAGACCGGTAAAATTCACGCGGGATTCCACCAGACGGTGGCCGCGACCGGACGACTCTCGAGCTCGGATCCGAACCTCCAGAATATTCCTATCCGGACCGAGCGCGGGCAGAAGATTCGCCGGGCATTCATTCCCTCGCAAGGAAACGTTCTAATCGCCGCGGATTATTCCCAGATCGAGCTCCGTATTCTCGCCCACATGAGCGGAGATAAGGAGCTCGTAGGCAGCTTTAACAAAGATGAAGATGTTCACCGGCGGACCGCGAGCGAAATTTTCGAGATTAAACCCGAAGCCGTCACGAACGAGCAGCGCGGGATCGCGAAGGCGATTAACTTCGGACTCATGTACGGAAAGACGGTTTTCGGCCTCGCCGCCGAGCTGGGAATCTCCCGGGGCGAAGCGAAAGAAATGATCGAGAAGTATTTCCAGCGCTATAACGGGGTGAAGCGGTTTCTCGACGGTCTAATCCTCGAGGCGAAGGAAAAAGGAGAAACCGCGACTCTCCTCGGAAGACGACGTGAACTGCGGGATATTTCGGCGGGAAATCCCGCAATCCGCGGAAACGCCGAACGGATGGCGATGAATACGCCGATCCAAGGCACGGCGGCGGACCTGATGAAACTCGCGATGATTCGAATCGACGAGGCGCTGGTTAAAGGAAACTTTAAGGCAAAGATGATCATCCAAGTTCACGATGAAGTCGTGCTCGACTCCCCGAAAGACGAAGTCGAGCAGGTAAAAAAGCTGGTCGTCGACGCGATGGAGAATGCGTTTCAAGGCATCGTAAAGATTGATGTACCGCTCAAGGTGAACGTCGAATCGGGCAAAAATTGGGCGGAACTTTAATCCCGCCGGCTTACGGAGAAAATAATGTTAAAATCGATTTTTATCCTCGTTGGTTTAGTTCTATCGGCGGCAGATGCTCGGGCCGCCTCTTTAACCGCGGCTCAGTTTTGTAAATTAGACATCGAAGAGACCGCGAAAAAAATTCTGCGGGAGACGCTGCCCGAGTTACCGAAGAAGTACCAGATGTTCGAAGTCGAACGGGGTTATCTGATCACCCGATCGGCGTCGGCAGGTTCGTTCGTGTTAAATACGGCGGTGGTTCGCCTTTCTTGCGATCCGCTCGTACACGCGAACTTATTCACGCTAAAGCCGTATGCTCCGCTCCTGGATTCGGTGGCGATAGCGAAGGCCTGTGAATACGACCCGGGCGAATGTCCTACCGAAAGAGAGAACTTTTGCGTTGCCCGCGAAGTCGTAAAGCAGGCCCGCCAAAAGGTTTGCTCTCCGTAGCGGTTTACCGCTCTTCGAAAGCCAGGTTTTCCAGGAACTGCCCCGCTTCCCGAAGGGTGGGCTGAGCCCGGGCATCTGCGAACGCCGCTTCGGCCGCGGCCCGAGTCGTCCAGCTTTGGAGCGCGAACTCGAATTCGCCCGTGACGGAGGCGCGGTAGTAGATGAGTCCCCGATCGGAAAAAAGGGCCGCGATATCGCGGATGTGTTTCGTCATGCCGTAAACGAAGCTACGGATATCGACGTCCGGTCGGCGTTTCCCGACGTAAATCGTAGTGTAAAGGCCCTGCCCGTCCTCGATGACCGAATAGGTGTGCCCGAGCTTTACGGGGTCCTGGCGGGGGAGGGAATCGGCCCGAGTGTCGTCGAGTCGGGCGGCAAAAGCCTTTAGCTCGGCGAGGGAAGGGTCGTTGGCGAAAGAATTACCGGAGGAGAGGGATAGGGCAAGCAGGAGGAGCGCGGTCATAGGAACCTCGTTTAGGGTTAATGTTCGTCCCGGGGAATACGCCAAGAATAGGTATTATTAAAATTAATCTATGATATATAAAGCATCATAAAATATGATGGAACTGAATATCACTCGTTTAAAAGTTTTCTGCTCCGTCGTAACGGAGTCTAGTTTTTCGAAAGCGGCTCGGACTCTCGGACTTACCCAGTCCGGAGTAAGCCAACATATAGCAAAACTCGAGGGCGAATTCGGCGTAAAGCTCTTCGAGCGAGTCGGGCGTGAAATCCACTTAACGGAATCGGGTAAGGAGCTCCATGAATTCGCGCAGCATTACCTTGAGCAGGGAGAGAGTTTTCTCGAGTCGATGGCGCGTAGACGACGGAGTCCTAGCGGTATCGTTCGTTATGCGATGCCGGAAAGTTGTCAGTGGACTCCTCACTTTAAGGCCATGATGGCGCGAATTCATAGCTATCCGGATATTCACTTTGAAATCGGGATTATGCCCTCCGACGCGGTCGTCACCCAAATCCTCGAGGGAAAAGTGGACTTCGGTTTTACGATTGGCGATCGCTTAAATCCGGAACTTCGATTTGAACGATTCTCGGACGAACCGTATCGGCTCGTTTCCACCACGGCATCCGACCTAAAGGAATTCGCGGCGGGAAAACTTCCGACCGCTCGAATCGTGAGCTTTCCGGGCTGGGAATCCTATTTTCTGGCGTGGGCTAAAGCAGCGGGACTCTCGAAAAGTGCGAGGACTCCGCCGATTCCGACGGTGGCGATCGGGACCCTCGCGGGTGCTCTGCACGCCCTTCGCGCCGGGGCCGGTGCGGGCGTCTTCCCGCTCCAGTGTGTGGAGAGCGAGATCCGTGAGCGTAAACTGATCGCACATCCCGCGCAGGTAACGAGTCCCGTTTATCTCGTTCGAAGGAATGGAATAAAGCC
>JANXTV010000002.1 GCA_025352185.1 Oligoflexia bacterium | reverse complement strand
GTTTCGCTAAGGAAAAGAAGACCTAGCGCCAATCCGACGGCTAGAGTGACAATCTTCGTTTTCGATGATGAAATGCGAAGTGATGCGCCTGCCATTCATTCACAGCCTAGCATCGCTCTTTACGGGAGTCATGGTCGGAGTCGCTCTTTCGGGGATCTCCGGTGCGGCCGCGGGAGAGTACGAAGACGCTCGAAAACTCATTACCGCCCAAAAATGGAGTGAGGCGCTTCCACTTTTAAAGGCTCTTAATGAAGAGGAGCCGGATTCCGTAGTGATTGCCCAGGACCTTGCCCAAGCACTCCTCCGCCTGAATCGTCGCGAAGAGGCGCTCGAACTCCTCCGCCTCCATCACCTCGTAAAACCCGCGGAATTCGCCGCAAAAAGTTTCCTTTCAAAAGAGAGTTTTCGATTCTATCAGCAAGGCCTCGACTGGCTTTCTAAACGTTCTTACGCCCAAGCATGCGAACGTTTTGAGAAGGCGCTGGAAAAAGATCAGGCCCATTTCGATATCCTCTTTCGCCTCAGCCAGTGCGAGATTCTCGACGGAAACGCGGATCTCGGATTAAAATCCCTCGACGGGTTTGAGCGAATTCACGGGAAGTCGACCGAGTCCAGTCTCTGGAGAGCGAGGGCCCTCGCACTTCGCGGGAGATTTGACGAAGCCCAGCTGCTCTTTTCCGCGAATGCGACGGCGAAACTTTCTGATTCACTCACCGAACTGAATTCGCTCTGGTGGGGAGAGGCGCTGCTCGCTGCAAATCAGAAGGGGAACGCGGGGACCGTGTTTGAAAATGACGCAAAACGTTTTCCAGCCCACCTCCAAACTCTCCTCGCGTCTTTAAAACTCCGCGCGTCCCTGGCGGAAAGTCCGAATCAGTACCTCGCGATACATCAGGAACTGACGAACTGGGAAAAGGTCTTTGCCGCTCGAATAAAAGAGAAGAAGAAGCGTTTAGGCGACGTTACGTTTGAGCCGCTCGACCTCGATATACTCCAACGCGCCGCTACCGATTTGCGAACTCAAATTAACACTCAGCTTCCGTCGCCCCGTCCCACACCCGCTCCTCGGAGCTCTCCGTCAAAGCGTTGACTTCGAAGGTTGACTTAATTTACCCGCCCCATCTATCACTTTAAGTAGGGACTTATTGAGGGGGAACGGGGCTTGAGCAGTCAGAAAATCTTTATCGCCATTGCAGGAAACATCGGCACGGGTAAAACCACGCTGACTAATATGCTTTCGCGCCGTTTTGGATGGGAAGCCCACTTCGAAGTCGTCGCGGATAATCCGTACCTATCGGACTTTTACCAGGACATGGCCCGGTGGTCGTTTCCCCTGCAAATTTTTTTCCTCAATCACCGCTTCCGGGCCCATCAGCGGGTCACGGAGGGTGAAAACTCCGCCATTCAGGACCGCAGTATCTACGAGGATGCGAATATCTTCGCTCGGAACCTCTATGAACAGGGAATGATGAGCGAGCGAGACTACCGGAACTACCTCGACCTCTACGAGTCGATGGTCGCGTTTCTGAACCCCCCAGACCTCGTGCTTTACCTCCGGAAATCGCTCCCGAAACTGAAGGAGCAAATTACGCTTCGCGGCAGGGATTACGAGAAAAACATTCCGGACGACTACCTCTCGAATTTAAATCGCTACTACGACGACTGGATGTCGACCTATTCTCTCGGAAAGAAGCTGATTATCGAGAGCGACGACCTAAATTTTCTTAAAAATCCGGACGATTTTGAGCTGATTTGCCAAAAAATTGTCGGTGCCCTCGACCAACGCGATCTTTTTCTTGATTCTAAAGTCTCGGCGCGCTGATTTTTCTTAAGGGACCCTAAATTCTTTCCGAGGAGATCCATGGAGATCGAATATGGAAAAGAAACAAACTGTTCTCATAGCCCTTGTACTCACGATCCTGGGATCGCTGACGCTCTCAGGCTGCTCATCATCGGAAGTCACCGATAACGGTGAAGTCACGGCGGACGAGCTCCCCGTGGTCGACGCCCAAACGGATCAACTCCCGAATACACTTGATCAGCCCGCGGCTGATGGAGTCGTAGCGGATAACGGACCACCGGCTGAAGCGCCGACTGCCGACGGACTCGCACCCGAAGCATCGGTCGACATGCCCGCCACTACCGAAGCGCCTACTACGGTCGCGGAAGCACCCGTCCCCACGGAAATGCCCGCAAATAGCCCGTCGGTCGACGCTCCCCCTTCGATGAACGAAACTGCCGCTCCCGTAGCGAAGGTTGCGGAAACTCATTCGACGGGTGGCGGAAACGAACTTTACGAAGTTCAATCCGGCGATACCCTGATGAAAATCGCGTTTAAAGTTTACGGCGATGTTTACCAGTGGAGAAAAGTTCTCGACGCTAATAACGACCGCATCTCCGATCCGGCTCGTTTAGTGAAAGGCACTCAGCTCCGCGTAGATAATGCGCCGAGCGACGCCTATTATAACGGCTTCGAAAAATACCTCATTAAGTCCGGAGACACTCTGGGCTACATCGCTAACGACGTCTACGGAACGAAGTCGAAGTGGAAAGCGCTCTGGAAAATGAACGATGGCCTCGTGAAGGATCCGAACCGCATCTACGCTGGTTTCTTCCTCCGCTATACGGCTTCGGAATCGACGCCTCTCGCCGCGGAATCCGGTGAAGAAGCTGTTCGTAATCCGAGTTCTTTCCAGGAAGCGAAAGTTCCCGCTAATACTGGGACGGCTACCCAATAATCGATTCGTTTCTATCTATCTCCCGGTAAAAGGCGCCGACTAGGCAAATTTCACCGACTACCTCGAACCCACCCTCCCGAGTTAAACTCGAGCGAGGGTGGGTTCATTTTTATGTCCATGACGAGATCACTATTCGGCTCCATTACCGCGCTCCTTTTATTGGGCGCCTGTTCGACCGTGCCGGAAGATCCGACGAATCCAGCGAAGGCCGCGCTCCTCGCCGAACCCCCGCGAGAGTTTTCGGCGGCCGTAGAAACCGGACTCCGAAAAAAATTAGTCTTCGTCAACGACACCGAAATCAATCACTACCTCGCCCGTCTCGGTGCGCGGCTCTTCGCGCCCGGTAAAGACCCCATTTCGATCGAACTCGTGAATGGGAACGCTTCCGGATTTGAACCCTCGGTATGGGTGGTGCCCGGCGGAAAAATTTTCGTCGACCTTCGCATCCTTAAAATGATGCGGTTTGAAAACGAAATTGCGGCCGCCATGGCATTCGGATGGGATCGCTCTGAAGGAAGTGAATTTCGCACGCGTCTCATCGACGAAGCGAGCGGCGCAAACCCCGATCCCGCAAAAGTTTGGTCTTTCAGCGATTCCGAAAACCAAAAAGCAATCGAGAGCTCGATCGACCGGATGTATAAGGCGGGATACGATCCGCGGGGACTAGTGAGTTACTTCGACCGACTACCCATTAAGTCTAAAATTCGCAGTGAATCCGAACAGGATCTCCTGAAGGATAAGGCCCGACGAACCATCGCCTTCTACGCACCCTTACTGAACCCGATCGTACGGACGGAAGAGTTTTATAAAATGCGAAAACGACTGGAGCATTTATGAGCGCCCTCCCAAAATCCGTCGTAAAACCTTTCGGAACGGAGATCCGGGATATGGTCGATCAAATCGACGTGAATGAAGTGGAACTCGATGGCTGGGTTACGAAGAACGGCCAGACGATTGAACGCGTTCTAAAACTACCGGGTGATGCGAGTACGCGGCGTTACTACCGAATTTGGACGAAAGATAAGTCTTACGTCATGATGAAAATGGAAAATTTCGCGGAACAAGGACATCAACTCCCTTTCCTCGTTCTCCAAAAACACCTCATGATGAATGGGATCGACGTCCCTTCCATCCTCGACGTCGACCCGCAGAAGGGAATTATCCTCCTCGAAGATCTGGGAGACATCACACTCCTACGCCTCCTCCAGGAGGTTTCCACTCCCGAGGTCGAACGAGATCTCTACGAACAAATCATCGACTCTCTCGTCGATCTCCAGCTTCAAGCGTCTCCACGCGAGGGCTCCCCAGATCTCGACGCGTTTAAGCTGCGTTTCGATCATGAAAAACTCATGTGGGAAATGAACTTCACGATCGAACACTTTTATAAAACTTACCTCGCGAGAGAAATAAAAGACCGGGACATGAAAATCCTCGTCGGCCGCCTCAGCGAGTTCTGCCAGACCCTGGCGGACGAACCCGTCGTCTTCACCCACCGCGACTTCCACTCCCGAAATATTATGGCGACGCCGATTTCGGCCGAAGAAAATCGCCTCGTGATGATCGACTTTCAAGATGGACGAATGGGACCGGCCCAGTACGATCTCGCGTCGCTTTTAAAAGACAGTTACTACCAACTCGAAGATCAGCAAGTCCGCCTCCTCGTCGACTATTATATTGTTCGCCGCGAATCTCTCAGCGGAACGAAAATTGACCGGGATCATTTCTGGAAGATGTTCGACATGATGTCGGTCCAAAGAAATTTTAAAGCGATTGGCTCATTCGCTTCGTTTCTAAATCGCCGCGGAAATCCCGGTTACCTAAAATATATCGGAAATACTTTTGAAAACATCCGTCGTACGCTCCTGAAGTACCCGGAGTATTCCGACCTTCGCGAGGTACTCTTCCATTACTATTATTTCTAATGCGATGGTGATGGCGGCGGGTTGTCGTTCCTCAAACTTCGTATTGCCCAGTTGTAACTTGCCGGTAATCAACTCTTTCGCAAGGAGGCCATTCGTGACGAAGGCTGCACTCGCACGCGATGCGGCGGGGTTCGTGCGCTCCATCCGGGTCTTGTCGAAGTATTCCACGAGGCGAGAGCCGCCGGGAGCATCGGCGTACGGCTCACGGGCGACGACGGTTTTCGCCGCGTCCGCCGGCCCCCAGAGATAGCCGCGTTTGCCTTCTGCCAGTTCATCGGTGCGCCGCCAGAGGCCACGAAACGCCGCATCCGCAAACAC
>JANXTV010000557.1 GCA_025352185.1 Oligoflexia bacterium | reverse complement strand
CGCCCGCCATTTCGCCGAGTGTGACCATTTTCGCAGATTGGGTCGACCGCTCGCGCTCTAGCTCGAGATTTTTTTCCGTCTCGATACGGTCCGTAATATCGCGGGAGATTCCGACGGTCATGATGACGTTTCGCTTTTTATCGAAGATCGGTGATTTTACCGTATTAAATGCCCGAACCGAACCGTCGTAGCGGGTGACTTTTTCGTTCGGAATATTTAGAGTTTGACCGGAATTAAAGACGTAGGCGTCGTCTTTAACGTACTGCTCGGTCTGGTCGGGCATATTAAACGGGGCATCGATAATTCCACGAAGTTGTTCGTTCGACATGCCATAGTAGGAACGAAACGCGGCGTTGGCCCAGATGAGCTTCGGGTCCTTACCCTTTACTAGCACCATATCGCCCATGGCGTCGAGAATTTGGAGAAAGCTTTCCTCCGGATGTGCATCGTTAACATTTTTCAGGGTCGGAGACTTAGGCTCGCGGCGATACGGGTGACTTCTTCGACGACTTCCTTCAGCTTGAATGGTTTTTCGAATACTCGGTGGGCCCCGAGGGATAGGGCATCGGCGCTGGAAATGTCTGCGAATCCCGTTACAAATATTACGACCGGGACTTTCGGATCGATCTCACGAAGTTTTTTTAAAAGTTCGATTCCGTCTCCTCCAGGCATCCGGATATCGGAGAGCACGAGGTCGATCGGATTCGACTTTGCGATTTTCAGTGCCTCATTCCCGTTCGACGCGTTCAGAACCCGGAACGATTTATCGGTAAAGATAAAAATGAGTTCGTCCCGTAGGTCGTTGTCGTCGTCGACGATGAGTAGAGTGGTCTCTTTGGGAAGCATGCCTACTTATCGATGAGCGGCCGGAATTAGTCGAATGATTTGATGGCCGCGTGTTTAAACCGGGACGGGTATTTAGGCCCCCTCGCGGTGGATCCTTATAACCCACCGAGTGCTCATAAAATTATACTTGGAATATTTAGCCTGTACCCTTCTCGGGAAGATCGGTACCTTAACTCGCGCGTGGTTCGCATGGGGGCGGGTCTTGGATTTCATAACGAAACGACGCCGCGGTACGACGAGAAGGCGGCTAAACTCGCCTGGTCGAGGACGCTTGAGTTTTCTAAAAAATACCCGAGTATTAAGGGATGAACGGCGCGCATCTCCACCTTCTCGTAAACCACGTTTCCTTATTCGCTTTTCTCATGGGGACCGTCGTCCTCGGGGTCTCGATGAAGCGGAAGTCAGTCGAATTTCGCGGGTTGGCCACGGTCCTTTTCCTTGTCGGTGGAATCTTCGCTTGGATCGCATTTGAGACGGGTGAGCAGGCGGAAGAAGTCGTGAAAGCGGTGAATAGCGCCGCAAAACCATTTATTCAGGAACACGAAGCGGCCGCGGACTGGGCTCTGCGATCGGGTATTCTGGTCGCCGTCCTTTCCATCGGTTCCGAGTGGGCGATTCGGAAGCGGAAACGCTTTGCGACGATACTTCAGTGGACTCTCTTCCTACTCGCAGCGCAGGGAGTAACGGTATTTGCGCGTACGGCTTTCCTGGGCGGGCTCGTCACGCACGTCGAAGTCCGGAAGTAATCGCGGCCGGTTCGAGGCCCGGTCGGCATTTTTCTAAAGCGGCGCGTTCTCGTGGAATTCTTACGGCGAGTAAAACGACAGCGTTTAATACGGTAAAAAATGCGGCGGTTAAATAGAGATTGAAGGTCATGGGGACCGAAAAGAGTTCGATGGCGACCACCGTGTAGTTCGGATGGGGTAGGTATTTAAATGGTCCGCTTGCGATGAGTGTTTCACCCGGTAGGAATAGAATGCGGGTTGTCCACCGTCCGCGCATCGTACGGATGACCCAAACCCGTCCGATTTGCGCGAGCATGAAGAGTGAAAAGTAAATGGGCCACGCGGTGGGCAGGCCGGGCCTGCGGGCGACGTATTCTCCCACTAGACTCAAGAAAAAAAGAGTGTGCAGGCTCACCAACATCCAGTAGTGGTCACCCCCGATTTCGATAGCTCCTCTTCGGAGAAGCGCATCCGTGTTTCGTTTTGCGAGTCGGAGCTCGTGGAGTCTCTGTAAAAGAATGAATAAAACGGTAACGAGGAAATAGGTCATTTTACTTCCACTGGATAAGAAGAATTTCGGAACTGAATCCCGGACCGAGTGAACCCAGGAGGCCAAAGTCATTCGATTGTTCCACAATTTCCTCAAGGTAACGTTTTAAGACGAAAAAAACTGTGGCACTCGACATGTTTCCATAATTCCGGAGCACCTCGGAAGAATGGTGGAGCTGATCCACCGCAATGCCGAGTCCCGCGGCATATGCGGCCAGTACTTTCGCGCCGCCGGGATGCATAATAAAATGTCGGATTCGATCTAATGACAGTTCGAGGGATCCGAGGAGCTCTGCGATGTCTTTTTTGACGAGGGTCGTGACGATCGTCGGAATGTCTTTGGAGAGTTGAACGCGAAACCCGTCGCGAGTTACCCGCCACCCCATCACGCCTTCGGTGTCGGGGTAAATTGTGGAAAGGCTCGCGATTGTCGAGGGTCGGGAGTGGAGAGAAGAACCGAGAGGAACACAGTCTCCCACCATTAAACAAGCGGCGGCGCCGTCGCCGAAGAGGGCGACGGAGATAATGCCACTTTTAGTGAGGTCCTCCCGCTGAAAGGCTAAACTACAAAGTTCGACGGCGACAATCAGCGCTCGGTGGGTGGGATAGGCTTTTAAATAATCGTGCGCTCGGGCGAGGCCGGCCGCTCCTCCCGCGCAGCCGAGGCCCCAGATGGGGATCCGTTTGATGTGTGGATTCAGGCGAATTCGGTTCGACAGACGTGCATCGAGACTCGGGGTCGAAACTCCGGTATTGGAGATTAAAAAAATGACGTCAAAGTCCGTGGTTTTTATTTCGCATTGGCGAGCCAGCTTCGTGACCACTTCCGCGGTGAGCTCTAGCGCGGTTTCAATGTAGATATCGTTCATCTCGGTAAAAGTATGCGGCTCGCTAAACCATTCCAGACTCTTCGAGAAGTATCGGGTATCAACTTTCGCGTTCTGGAATACCGGGACCAGCCGGCGAAAGCGATCCGAGTTGCCAAATAGATTGAGTGCGAAAGGTTCGACTAATGTTTGAGGCACGGGGTGAGGAGGCGTCGCCGTGGCGACTCCGGCAATTCGGGGCATACTTCTACCGGTGCAAGGAACGGACTCGGACGTCGGGCGGATTCGCTGGAACGAGGGGGCTAGAATAGGGAAAATAGCCCCGCCGAAGGAGTACTTATAGAGTCGAACTCGAAATCGAGAGGCAGAAGTTGTTCGTTTCCCCTCCCGTTTAGAAGCACGGATTATGCACTCCTCTCCCGTGTGGCAGATTGCCCCGCCACGCTCGGGGGTTACGCGGTGAATAGTTTCTTTATGTTCGCGACCGGAATTGAAAATAGCTATCCGACGATCGATCACGGGCGCACTCGAGTCGATCAGATGGAAGCGAGCGGACATTATTCCCAGTGGGAAAAAGACTTTTCGCTCGTAAAGGAGCTCGGATTAAGTTTTCTACGTTACGGTCCTCCGATTCACCTAGTCTGGAAGGGGCCCGGAAAGTATGACTGGTCCTTTACCGACCGAACTTTCGGGAGACTTCGGGAGCTCAACATTGCCCCGATCACGGATCTTTGTCATTTCGGAGTGCCCGATTGGATCGGGAATTTCCAGAATCCCGATTTTCCTCCGCTGTTTGCGGGGTACGCGGCAGCGTTTGCCGAGCGTTACCCGTGGGTGCAACTCTATACACCGATTAACGAGATGTATATTTGCGCAACTTTTTCCGCCTACTATGGATGGTGGAACGAGCAGGGGACCACGAACCGAACGTTTGTGACGGCCCTGAAACATATCGTAAAAGCGAACGTACTCGCGATGGAAGCGATTCTCAAAGTACGGAGAGACGCGATTTTTATCCAGAGCGAGTCTTCGGAATATTACCACGCGGATTGCCCCGCGGCGATCCAACCGGCTGAGTCCATGAATGCACGGCGATTTCTTTCCTTGGATTTAAATTATGGGCGCCGGGTGGACTCGGAGATGTACGAATTTCTACTCGATAATGGGATGACTCGGGAAGAGTACCATTTCTTTCTCGGCCGCGGGTTAAAGCACCACTGCATCATGGGAAATGACTACTACCAAACGAACGAGCACCGGGTCTCCGCCGACGGGAGTACACGGGCGGCCGGAGAAGTCTTCGGATATGACGAAATCACGGCGCAGTACTACGACCGCTATCTGCTCCCCGTGATGCATACCGAGACGAATGTCGTCGAGGGACCCCGGGGAGACGAGGGCGTCGAGTGGCTTTGGAAACAGTGGGCGAACGTTCTCCGCATTAGGAATAAGGGTGTCCCGATCGTCGGGTTCACCTGGTACTCCCTCACCGACCAAGTCGACTGGGATTCCGCGCTTCGGGAAAAACGGGGAAACGTAAACCCCCTCGGCCTCTACGATCTGAACCGAAATATTCGCGCGGTGGGGAGCGCTTTTAAAACCCTCATTCGGGATTGGAGCGAAGTGCTTCCCACGCAGAGCGTGTGCCTTCAGGTCCCCGTCGTGATGCCGTGCGATCACGAGGCGACGTGGGCGAAAACCCAGCGAATTGACCCGAGAATTCGTTTAACCCAGGCTCCGGTAAAGGATGAACAGTTATGAATGCGGAACGAGTGGAATGCCGAAGGTTCGAGGGGAAAACCGTGATCGTTACCGGCGGGGCGAGTGGGATCGGACTCGCGACGGCGATTCGGCTCGGTGCCGAAGGTGCGAAGATCATCATTGCGGATCTGAGTCTGGAAAAAAGTAAGGTTGCCGCTCGGGAAGTGGCCGCGGCCGGAAGTCCGGGAGTGTCCTTCATCACGTGTGACGTATCGAAAGAGGCGGAGGTTAGAAAGTGTGTATCCTTCGCGCTCGAAAAGACGGGGCGCTGGGACGCGGTCGTGAATAATGCCGGACTCATGGTGTTCAAGCCCCTCGAAGAGCATACTGCTGAAGACTGGTGGCGAGTCCTAAACGTTGACCTACTAGGGGCATTCTTTTTTACGCGGGAGGCGTTTCTTCGAATGGAGGGCGGAGGCGCGATCGTGAATGTTTCCAGTATTCACGCGATCGAGACGACTCCGCACGTTGCGTCCTACGCGGCGGCGAAGGCCGCACTTCTTTCGCTCACACGTTCGGCAGCGATCGAGGGGAAGCCGAAAGGCATTCGGGTGAATGCGGTATTACCGGGCGCAATCGATACGCCGATGCTCAACGAAAATCCGAACATTAAGTCGGGTCTCGAGGTCATTAATAAGAACGACGTTGGACGTCCGGAAGACGTGGCCGCGGTGATTGCCTTCCTCGCGTCTCCGGATGCAGCGTTCGTGCAGGGTGAAAGTTTACTCGCGGACGGCGGTCGACTGGCGAGACTTTAATCCTTACGCATTATCGAATGCGGCTTTAAGTCTCTTAATATCGAGTTTTTTCATTTTCCACATTTCGACCATCATGGCCTCTTTCTTTGCCTTATTCTTCGTAGTGTTCCACTGATCGAATGCGGCGGGAACGATCTGCCACCGGACGCCGAATCGATCGACGACCCAACCGCACTCGACGGGTTTGCCACCGCCCGAGGTGAGCTTTTTCCAGTAAGTATCGATCTCGCGCTGGGTCTTACACGGCACGACGAATGAAATGGATTCATTGAACGGCATTTCCATATAGCCGTTTAGAAGCATGATTTTTTGCCCGAGGATCGTCAGGTGGACGGTGAGGATTGATCCCTCCTTCACGCCCATTGGGTTTCTACCCCAGTAGGCGAACTTCCCGACCTTCGTACCCTGGAATACAGATTTATAGAATTTCACCATTTCGGCGGCATTGTCGTTTGACCAGACGGACGCGTAAATTTTTAGCATTTTTTGTTCCTCCCCAGGAGTTTAAGTCGAGATGGGAGAGATGGCTACATGCCGCGCGTAAAGTTGGGTTGATGGCGGTTCACAAGTTCGTTAAGCATGAGGACACATGACTTTTCTAGATCCGAATCGAACCACTCTCGTTCTCGCTCCGATGGAGGGAGTGATGGACGCGCCCATGCGGGCCCTGATCGCGGATCTGGGTGGATTTCACTACGGAGTTTCGGAGTTTGTCCGGGTCGGCGTGGCGGTAGTTCGGGCAGAGCAAATTCTTCGGGAGATTCCCGATTTACGGGGGCCCGTGTTCGGGCGCGTGACGCTCCCGCTGCAGCTCCAGATCCTCGGTGATTCGCCGGAATTTATGGCGGCGACCGCGGTCGAGGGGTGCATTGCCGGGGCGCGCGCAGTCGATATTAATTTCGGGTGTCCGGCCCCGACGATTCTCCGTCGATCGGGCGGAGCCGCCTTACTTCGTACGCCATGCGCGATTACCGAGATTGTGCGTGCGGTGCGGGATACGCTTCCGGCCGTCATTCCGGTTTCGGCGAAAATGCGCCTCGGGTGGGAGAGTCCGAACGAGATCGATGCGGTCGCCCGCGCCGCCGAAGACGGAGGCGCGAATTGGATTACGATTCACGCGCGCACCAAAATGGAGGGCTACCGGCCGGGCGTGCACTGGGACGCGGTCGCGCGGGTGAGATCGCGCAGTTCGATTCCCGTGGTTGCGAATGGGGACCTCTTCACGTGCGAGGACGTCATTCGCTGCATAGCCGAAACGGGATGTTCCCATTTTATGATCGGCCGCGGGATACTTAAAGATCCGTTTCTCGCACACGATATTCGCGAGTCGCTCGGCCTACCTTCGCTGCGTCCGGATATTCCGCCTAGGCATTCGGACCGCCTCCGGATCGCGATCGAGCGTTACGCCGCACTCACGGGAGAGCGCGCCGCGAATGCCGGATTTATCCCGAGTCGGGTGAAGCAATGGGTCGGAATGGTACGCGATCTTTCGGAAGACGTGCCCCGAGACGTGCTTTCAGCGGTGAAGCATGCGCGCACAGCTTCGGAGTTATTGGGGCGCCTGCGGGGCGAGGTGTACTGAGGGTAGAGGCTTGTTTCGATCCATTCACACGAATGTTTTTAAAGTGAACGAAGGATTTCCGTAGGCAACCACCCTTCATCTCTATCCGACCTTCGACACCAGGACCAGCCACCGTCGGTGAATAATAACTCGACCGTTTCGTCCGCCCGAACTGCAAGCTCTTTAGCGTGATAGTCTCTTACGACCGTGGCTTCGGATTCGCTGCTTCGTTTAAAGTACGTTTCGGAGATCCAACCTTCGTTACCGGTAGAGTCCTTGCACCACTTCCAATCGCGCCATTTCTCCGGTCCGCCTTTATGGAAGAGTTGAATCCGCGCGCCGACTTTTAAGTGAAGCGGATTCGGGTAGCAGATTTCGTAGTTCTCGGTAACCCTTGCGGTGACCGTCGGAGTCCGAGACCGTAGCGTGACTGCTTTTAGAAACTCCGTGGCTTCTTTCGGGGTACGTAGCCGAATGAAGCCGAACGAACGATCGGGATCATTCTCGAGTTTCTCGTAGCGATCCTTCATCCGG
>JANXTV010000516.1 GCA_025352185.1 Oligoflexia bacterium | reverse complement strand
CCGGCAGTTTACCCGACTCCTCCGTGGAAGTAGGCCCCGAAATCGGTTATACTGATTGGGTCCTTTCGGTCTGTATTCCACTTCGCTTTTGGAATACCTCGTTAAAACTGAAGGGATTTTAGAAGTTTCGGGCTTTGTTTAAGGTTTTTTGAATTTGGAGAAACCTTTTCAGACGGGGTCCGTAATTCTCACTGGGCCGATCGTTCGTCGATCGTTTCAGTGGTTGAAAAAGTGGCGGGTTCAAAGTCCTGTAAATCTACAGTACAGCCCGTCCAGTTGCCTCACCCCGGTGTGGAGGACCTCATGTCACCTAGCGAATTTGCAGCATTGAAACTTCAGTCCGTCGGATCCTCTCCGTTAAAAGCGGGGATCCGTTCCGGATTTCTTCCCGATACTTCTACTCCGTCTTCGAACTCCGTGCCTAAATCCGCCTGCGCGGAAGAAGCGGCAAAACTCGTGCTCCGTTACGTGGGTGAAGACCTCGAACGAGAGGGTCTCAAGCGTACTCCCGCCCGCTTTGCTAAAGCGATGCGCGAAATCTGCGTCGGTTACACGATGACCCTAAAGGATGCAGTCGGTGAAGGTGCGTTTGCGGCCGAAGGGAAGGGCCTCGTCTCGGTAAAGAATATCGAATTTTATTCGATGTGTGAGCACCACATGCTTCCCTTCATGGGCAAGGCATCGATTGCATACTATCCAGATAAAAAAATTCTCGGTCTATCGAAGCTCCCTCGGATCGTCGATATGTATGCGCGACGATTTCAAGTTCAAGAGCGACTCACTAAGGAAGTTGCCGAGGCCGTGATGGAGTCCATTTCACCCCGTGCGGTGGTGGTGAAAATGACTGGAACCCACATGTGCATGATGATGCGCGGAGTGGAAAAACAGGCTTCCGAGACGACGACCGAATTCTCTGCGGGGATGGAAAGTCTGACTGAGCTCGAAAAGTCGCGGCTTTTTGATTCCCTCGATTAATTCGGGGTTGCCGTTAGGAGTGATGCCGAGTAGCGTCATCCTATGGAATCTCGATCGCCGGAAACGACCCCTCTCCTGGAGAGTGGGCGCTCTCTGCTTACGAATCTGACCGATACGGTGAGCGCGCGGGTAAAGTTTATTCTGCCGAATCTCATTCGGAGTTCGGTGCTTTTTACCTTAGGCAGTCTTTGCGTCCTCTTCGGATTCGCTTGGTTCTCGGTACTGGCCTGGCAAGTCTTGCGCGAACGGACGGCGAGCGACGCCGAGGCGTCTGCCCTTCTCGGCGGTGCCTTCCTGCTCGTCGGCATCATCGCATTTTTATTCGGCCGCCAGAGTGGTGCGGCGGCTCTCGAGTCGCCCGTTTCGGCCGATGATGAAGCGGGCGTCGCCGAGATGCGCTCCGAACTCACCGCCTTTACCGCCGATGTGAGTCGGGCCGCAAAAAAAGCACTCGACCCCGCCCAAATTCTTGAAGCTCACGCGGGAAAAATTATTATCACCTCCGCCGTTCTCGGGGTCCTCCTCGGGATGCGGGGAGGGGAACGACCTAGAAGGAAAAAAGAAAATGGAAAAGGAAATGCACGCTGAAGCGAACTCGGAACCAAAAACAAAAAAACGGGAATCGTTGGCTCACGACGATACTACCGAAGTCCCTTCGCTGGGAGAAATCGCGGCGAAAGTAAAGAAATGGAGTCGCGCGAATCCCATCGAGGCGGCCGTGATCGGAGTGGGCCTTGGTTTCGTAGTGGGAGTCCTCCTTCGTAAAACTTTTTCGAGGTCCGAATGAAAAAGATCGATTTATCGGCCTTGCCTGAAGAGTTTCATCCGTTCGCCCGAAATGTCGAAAAATGGATTCGAAAAAATCCCGAAAAGGCAGTGCTTTACGGCGCGGCGGTCGGTGCAGCCCTCGGCGTGGTCGGTATTCGTCGACTTCGTGAAGGGGTGAGTCTCGTCACCGAATCGCCGATGCTCTCGGCACTCGTATCGGGAGCCGTGATGAAAGTCGTTTCGAGCGAAGAGCAGGGCTCCGAATCATGACCGTGAGTTCGCTTCGGGACCCGACCGACGCCGAGCGAATCCGATTATCAAGGTGGCGGACCTCTTCCTTCTGGGTGATGCTCGTCGGCTATATCGGCTACTACTTGTGCCGCGGAAATCTCTCCGTGGCGATGCCGCTCCTCAGCCAAGAATTCCATTATACCAACTCGGACCTCGGGATCATTCTTACTTTTTCGGAACTCGCCTACGCACTCGGAAAGTTTACGACCGGGCCACTCGCCGATCAGGTGGGTGGGAAAAAAGTTTTTATCGTCGGCATGGTAGGTGCGGTGATTTTTAACCTGGTGTTCCCCTCTTTTTCCTCGATCTTCGCCTTCGCGGTCGTCTGGAGTTTCTGTCGATATTTCCTTTCCATGGGGTGGGGGGGGATCATCAAAGTGATCGGGGAGTGGTACGAGCCCGAACGTAACGGCACGATCATGGGTTTAATTTCGATTAACTTCCAATTCGGCAGTGTCGCGGCCTCGCTCTTCTGCGCGGGGCTGATCGCCCTCGGAGTCGGCTGGAAAGGACTCTTTTACTGGCCGGCGGCGGTGGTCACCCTGATTGCGATTTGGTCCTATTTCGGTTCGCGGGAGACGCCGGCCGACGTCATCCCGGGGGTGCGTTTCGGAAAAAACGCGGGTGTAAAAAAGTCACTCGCGGACTTTGGTAATGCCGACGGCGGCAGCGTCGGAAGTCTCGAAATTATTAAGACTCTCGCGAAAATTCCGCTGTTTCGGCAAGTCGTCGTTTTTAGCTTTCTGGCTCACCTCCTCCGGAGTGTTTTCCTCTTCTGGACTCCGAAACTCCTCGTCGATATCGGAATGGGAAATGCGAACGCGGCGATGACGTCGGCCGTGTTTCCGCTTCTCGGGTGTGTCGGTACGATTTTCCTCGGGTGGTATACCGATCGATACGCAAAGAGCGGGGACCGAACTCGGGTCATGTCGGTAATGCTCGGTGGACTCGCCATTTCCCTGTTTGTCATCGCGGTCCTCATTCCGTATCGCCTTGAATTCCAGACGGCGATCATCATCTTCTTGGGCCTCGGCGGATTCTTTCTCTACGGACCCTATTCGATGTCGGCCGGTTGCTTAACTCTCGATATTGCGGGCTCAAAGGGCGCCGGCACCTGTACGGGGATGCTCGACGGAGTCGGATATATTGGGGGGGCGCTCGCGGCTTGGGGTGCGGGAGCGATGTCGGACCACCTCGGGTGGAGTGAAGTATTTATCGTACTGGGAGTAATCGCGATTTTTTCGGCCGCCTGGACGTTTTACATGAGCTGGTCGTTTAGAAGAAGGGTCGCCCCGGCCGCGCCGATCACCGCATGAGTGTCCTTCGGCCATTTCGAAGTCGTTACGTGCGCGAAAGAAAAATCTTTCCCGTCACGGGTCCGATTTGGGAACACGTGGATTTTTTCCGGAGTGGTAAGGATTATTTCGAGGCGTGTCTCGCGGCCTGCCAGAAGGCGACCCATTCCATTCGCATCGAAACTTACATTTTTGAAATTGACGAACACGGGGAAGCAATTCTGTCGGCCCTTCGGGAGGCCGCTAGTCGGGGCGTGAAAGTACGTCTGCTCGTCGATGCGATCGGTTCTCCGCAGTTTACCGCCGAGAAAGTACGTGAACTTTCGGCGCAAGGCGTGCGGGTCCGGGTATTTGGGCGACCCCGGGAACTCATCCGGGAGGCGGCTGGAAAAATACTGCGCGTTAAGCTGTGGACGGCATTTCAAATCCTGCGAAAGTTCCAGCTCCGAGACCACCGGAAGCTAGCGGTTTTCGATGAAAGTCGCGCTTTCGTTGGTTCGGCAAATATCGGATCTCGTTTTTCGAACTGGCGAGAAACGACAGTTGCCCTGCGGGGGCCGGGAGTGGTCCGCTTAAAGCAATCTTTCGTCCGGAGCTGGCGCCTCGCCGCACGGGAAAAGCTACACGACGAACTCTTCGTTTACACCGCGGCGATTCGGACGAACTTTACTCGGGGAGAACGACGGGGATCCCACCTCTATCTGATTGAGCACCTCCGTAAGGAACCGCGCCGAGTTTACCTCACGACGGCTTATTTCCACCCGCGGCCCCGCCTTCTCGTTGCCTTATTCGCGGCTCTGCACCGAGGGATCGACGTACGAATTCTGTCTCCGAAACGAAGTGATATCGCCTGGTTTCCCTGGATCAGCCGGGCCATGTATTCGGGACTCATGAAGCTCGGGGCAAAAATCTACGAGTATGAGCCCGGGATGATCCATGCGAAAACAACCCTCTTGGGTAACACGGTATTTGTGGGATCGACGAACATGAATTATCGCAGTTTCCTTCACGACCTCGAACTCGACGTCGTCATCTCGGAACCGAGCGCGATCGAAGTTGCCGAAGAACTTTTCCGTCAGGACCTCTCTGAATCGACTGAACTCACGAAAGACTCGATTCGGGGGTATACCCCGTTTGCCCTCGTCATTTCCGTGTTGGTGTGGCCCGTGAAAAGGTGGTTATGAGGCCCCTCCGGTTGATTAGTTATAATATGTTTAAAGGCCGTCTCTGGTGGTCCGGACGATCGGCGCTCGCAGAAATGGCGACTGCCCTCCGAACCCAGGCCCCCGATATTCTTTTTTTACAGGAGTTTCGCGGCTCGTACGGTGATTCACGCGCGATCCATGCGGAATTCCAATCTGCTCTCGGAATGCCCCACGGATATTACGGAAAAAATTTTACGAGTGAACGCTCCGACCACGGGAATGCGATTTACGCGAACCCGGAACTCCTCGAGAGCGGGAATATGGACCTCACGCTATCGAAACGGGAACGCCGGGGACTCTTAACCGCGCGCTGCCAGCCTTGGGGAAAAGAGAAGACGCTTTATTTATTCTGTACCCACCTCGACCTCGGGGAAAAGAATCGGTTACGTCAGCTCGATAAGGTCTGTACCGAAATCGAACGGATCTTACCGGGTCCGGATTCCCCGTTTATTCTCGCGGGAGACTTTAATGACTGGAAGCACACGGCTGATCAGTACCTACTCGATCGCCTCGACCTGCGCGACGCTTTCCGTAAGCAGAGTGGGGCGCTGGCCCGGTCCTTTCCGAGTTTCTATCCCTTACTCGACCTCGACCGGGTTTACGTCCACGGGCTCGAGGTTAGGAGCGCGAATGTTCTCGCCGATAATTTCCGGATGCTTTCCGACCATCTTCCGCTTTCCGTAGAAGTCGTATCCGCGGGTAAAAATTAGCCACCGAAAGCTAATGATGAATATCTAGGTGTTTCGCTAATGCGGATATTATCCGCTTAACGTCTCAGCCCTCGGTGGCGTTCCCTTTCGGGAATCTGAAACTTCCGATACGTACGTCACGCCCTCGGATACTCCGAAGAGTCGTTTTCCGAAAC
>JANXTV010000437.1 GCA_025352185.1 Oligoflexia bacterium | reverse complement strand
TGAAGCCGAGGCCCGCCGTTTCCTCGTAAAGCGTACGGATACGGATGCGGGTACTTAAAAGACTCGGCACGATCTTCGTTCTAATCCTTCTCATTTACATCGCCGGAAAGGGCCTCCTCCGGTTACTGCCCGGTGATCCGGTGGACGTCATTCTCCTTGAGACGGGCGCGACGATCGATCCGGATGTTCTACGACATTCCCTCGGGCTGGATCGGGCCTTTCTACCCTCTACGCTTTCGCAGCTTCGAGAACTTTTCCTCCATTTTAATTGGGGAACTTCGATCACCCAAAAGATACCGATCGGCCCTCTCCTCGCGGAGCGCACGGCGGCTTCCCTAGCCCTCGCTGTTTTGACCCTCCTCCTCGCACTACCTTTTTCTTTCCTTGTCGCCTTCTACGCGAATTACCCTTCGCGATTCCGCGCGACGATTCACCGATTCGCTACTTTTTCTTCAGCACTCAGTACGGCCCTCCCGACTGCCTGGATTGGGCCGATTCTCGGCTTCCTGCTGGCGGTTAAGTTTCGAGTTTTTTCGCTTACGGGGGGAATTGCCCTCCCCGTGATCACTCTCACCGTAGGACTATCGGGATTCTGGATTCGGGTAATTGTTGAAACGCTCGAGCGAGAACTTAGGCGGGACGCGGTCCGTACCGCCCGAGCGAAGGGACTCTCGGAATGGAAAGTACTCTTAAAACACGCTTTCATTCCGGCGGCGGGGCCCTTAGTCGCCTATCTCGGTTCCCAAGCCGGCGTTCTCTTCGCGGGCGCGGTGATTACCGAAACACTTTTCGATCGTCCTGGGCTCGGATCTCTCCTCGTCGACTCGATCTTTAAGCGCGACTACCCTTTAATCGAAGCCGCCCTCATTACGACTTCGAGCTTAATCCTCATCGGGAATTTCTTAGGCGATATCCTCCAGCACCATATTGAGCCACGACTTCGTCTCGAGACGGACTACCTATGATCGGCGTTCCTCGCCTCTTTCCCCTCCTCTGGCTTATTACCGTTCTCGCTTGGATCTGTTTCGTTCCGCGGTCCACTTTTAATCTCGAGTTTCTCCTTTCCCCACCCCACTTCCCGGAATCTCCCTTCGGGAGAGACGCGTTCGGAAGAAGTTTAGCGGGGGCACTCGGCGAAGCGATGGGACGAAGCCTGGTCTTTTCATTTTCCGCCACGATGGCCGCCGTCGTAACCGGGCTGACTGCGGGCGCTTCCCTCGGAATGATCGAAGGACGGATTCGGTTCTATTCGGAACGCGTCCTCGACTTTTTCCTCGCGTTCCCACCGATGCTTCTCGCGCTGGCGGTACAGGCGGCCATCGGAACCGGATGGCGAGTTCTCGCCTTTTCAATTTCCTTCGGACTTTTTCCGGGCGTAGTTCGATTCGTCGCCGCTCGTGCGAAGGGAGTGAGTGTTGAAGATTTTGTGGGGGCCGCGATTGCTCTCGGAGGCAGTCGATTTTCCATTTTCTACCGCCATTACCTTCCCGAATTACTGGAACATATTCGTTTAAAGTTTCCATCGCTCCTCGCCCAAGCCCTTCTCCTCGAGACAACCCTTTCATTTCTAAACCTCGGCGTGCCAGCCGGAACGCTCTCGTGGGGCTCGCTATTAGCCCAGGCAAAGGACTACTTAGTCGAAGCTCCGCATATCGCATGGGTCGTTGGAGTTCCGCTCGTGCTCACACTTCTTTCACTCCAGTATTTAGTGGACGAGATGAGTCAATTGGGAAAACGAACACCGAGAAAATTTTGACTCGTTTAATGCGGACGGAGATTTGCTACTCTCTATTTCATGTCCAACCTTGATCACGCAAAAGAACTCCTCGGCGAACTCTTTATCATGGGCTTTAACGGCACCACGCTTGAGGACGACACGTCCGCGTTTATTTCCCAAGCGCGCATCGGCGGCGTAATCCTCTTTTCTCCGAATTACGAAAATCCGGAACAAGTTTCAAATCTCATTAACGATATTCAAGGCTGCCGTGCGGGCGATCTCCCCCTGTGGGTGAGCGTCGATCACGAAGGCGGAAAAGTTCAACGGTTTAAAACGGGATTCACCCGACTCCCCGAGGCCGATGCGATCGCGAAGGTAAATTCCCCGAAACTCCTCTTTGAACTCGCCGAAAAAATCGGGGCGGAGCTGAAAGCCGTCGGCATTAACGTAAATTTTGCGCCGGTAGCGGACATTAATTCTAACCCGAAAAATCCGGTGATCGGAACGCGGGCTTACGGCGAGACCGAAGAAATGGTTTCAAAAATGGTTTCGGCGTTTGTGCGCGGGCACCTCACCCAGGGCGTACAGCCCTGCGTAAAACATTTTCCGGGGCACGGCGATACGACCGTCGACTCCCACTTCGCGCTCCCCACGGTGACGGATTCGGTCGAATCCCTGCGCGAACGGGAGTTTCGTCCGTTTACGAAGGCATTTAAGTCGGGCTGCCGGTGGGTCATGACCGCCCATCTAATGAATCCGAATCTAGATCCGAAGTTTCCGGCGACGCTTTCGTCGAAGATTCTAAACGATATCCTGCGTGAAGAAATGCGGTATACCGGGCTGATTATTTCCGACGACCTCGAAATGAAGGCGATTACGGATCACTTCGGAGTCGAGGAGGCACCTCGCCTCGCGGTCGAGGCGGGTTGTGATCTCCTGATCTACCGTTCTGAAGCGGCGACTCGCCATGCGTATACGTCTCTATTGAAAGCCCTCGATGAGGGCCGACTTTCCCCTGACCGCGTGATCGACGCCGCCGAACTCTCGATGGAGATGAAACGCACGGACCTCCTGCCTTACGTCGTCGTGGATGCGAAAAATGCCGGGAAGAAAACGGGAACTCCGGAACTTGCGGAGTGGTTGAAGACTAACTTTAAGACAACCTAAGTCGATAGAGTTTCCGCGACTGGCCAGCTTAGTCCCGGCAGCGCCCGACCATCCGCCGCAGTTACGGCTATCCATTCATTGCGGCCGGGCAAAGCCCGTCCATTCGCCACAGTTACGGCAAAGCTAAGCTACGGTCGGGCGAAGCCCGCCCATCCGCTAAGCTTTACCTACTCACTTGTCTAGAACCCCGAGTATTCCTGGTATTGGCCGAAGACTTTCCGGAATGTGTCCGAAATTTCCCCGAGCGTCGCTCCCGCGCGCGCGGCATCGCGTACGAGTCCCATCAGATTCGCGGTCCCCTTCGCTCCGTCCGAAAGTGCGCGCAACGCGTGGTCCGTCTCGACCTGGTTCCGCTTAGCCCGCCATGCTTTCACGCGCTCGCGTCCACCGATTTCGAGCTCCGGCGGAATCTTCATCAACTCAATCGCCGGTCCCTTCGCAGTTTCCTGAAAGCAGTTCACGCCGACGACTTTAATTCGTCCTTCGTCGATGCCCTTCTGGTCGGAGTATGCGGAGTTTAGAATTTCCCCCTGCACCCATCCGTTTTCGATGCATTTTACCGTGCCGCCGAGCCGATCAATCTCTTCGAGGTACTTCCAGCACCGCGCCTCGAGTTCGTTCGTTAGATTCTCAATGAAGTAACTTCCGGCTAGCGGATCGACCGTCTGGGCGACGTTCGTTTCGTAAGCAATCACCTGCTGGGTACGCAGCGCGAGGCGTGCCGAATCTTCCGTAGGAAGTGCGAGCGCCTCATCGAGCGAATTCGTGTGGAGAGACTGCGTCCCGCCCAGGACCGAGGAGAGCGCTTGGAGAGCAACGCGCACGACATTATTCATCGGCTGCTGCGCAGTTAAAGTAGAACCCGCGGTCTGCGAATGGAATCGAAGCATCCACGAACGGGGATCTTTCGCGCCAAATCGGTCGCGCATGAGCTTCGCCCAGATTTTCCGGGCCGCACGAAATTTCGCGATCTCCTCAAAAAAATCCGAATGGACGTTAAAAAAGAACGAAAGCTGCCCGGCGAATTGGTCGACGGCTAAGCCTCGCTTTACCGCCGAATCGACGTAAGCGATGGCGTTCGCAAAGGTGAATGCGAGTTCCTGGACCGCGTTCGAGCCGGCTTCCCGAATGTGGTAACCCGATATCGAAATCGGATTCCACTTCGGCATTTCCTTCGAACACCATTCGAACATGTCGGTCGTGAGTCGAAGGGCGCCTTCGGCCGGGTAAATATAGTTCCCGCGGGCGACGTACTCTTTCAGTACGTCGTTTTGGACGGTTCCGCGAAGGTCTGAGACTTGCGCTCCATTTTCCTCGGCCACGCACGCGTAGAATGCGAGTAACGTCGAGGCGGTCGCATTAATCGTCATGGAGGTCGAAACTTTCGCGAGATCAATCCCCTTGAAAAGCATCCGCATGTCTTCGAGGGTCGCCACCGAAACGCCGACCTTTCCGACTTCACCCTTCGAACGAACGTGATCGGGATCGAACCCGAGCTGCGTCGGCAGATCGAACGCCACGGAGAGCCCCATCACTCCTTGGGAGAGGAGGTAGTGATAACGCCGATTCGATTCTTCCGCACTCCCGAACCCGGCATACTGCCGCATCGTCCAGAGGCGCCCCCGGTACATATCTTTTTGAACCCCGCGGGTGAACGGGTACTCGCCCGGAAGGTGCGAAAGTTCCGGCGGTAAATCCGCCGATTGGTAAGCTTCCTTCACGGTGATTCCCGACCGGGTCGCGAAGATCTTCGGCAGGTCTTTTTTCGGTCCGGTGGGTTTACTCACGATTTCATCCCCCGATGACGAGCAGGTCGGCGCCGCTTTCGACGGCTTGGCCCTCGACGACTTTTAAAGTTTCGATCGTTCCGGGGCCGGCCGCACGGATTTCATTTTCCATTTTCATCGCTTCCATCACGAGGAGCGGCTGATCTTTAATCACCACGTCGCCCGCTTTTACGAGCACGCGTACGATTTTACCCGGCATCTGGGCGCGCACGCGGAGCGCCTTCTTTTTCCCGCTCGCGCCGGCCGAAGCCGCCGTTTCACCCTCGCCCTTAAAGCGCAGCCCGTAAGTCACCCGGTGAGCGCCCCGATCGGAAACGCGGAAAATCATCCCGCCCTCTTCCGATTCGCCCGAAATATCGTATCCGAAGCAACCGTGCGGATATTGAACCCAGACACCGTCGTCGTCACGTTTCCACGAAATCGAGTAGGTCTTCCCGTCGACTTCGACTTCGCCCGATCCCACCGCCCCGACCGGGGCCTTCTTCCAAATTACTTTGCGGTTTCCAACCGATCCCCGTAGCGAACTCATGACCGCACTCCTTCGCGTCGACTCGCGAGCTGCCACGGACTAAATTCCGGCGCCCCCCCGGCCACTCCGGAGTTTCCTACGAGACTTTGCTCAAGCAGCAGCTGGTGGAGCGAAAGCGCGATCGCTTCCTCAGGCGTCACTCCCGCCGCGACTGCTTCCGGAGTCGGTTCTTCGGTTAAAACCGGATTCGACGCGATGAGATCCGTCGTCGTGGCACCCCGGATTACTTGGTCGTTCCGAGAAAGTTTCTGCAGGAATTCGAGATTCGTCTTTAGCGAGCCTCGTTTAGAACCATCTCGCTTTTTCGGAGGTTCCACGCGCGTTTCATCCATCGCGACTCGAATCCGTCCGATCGCTTCTTCGCGAGTCCGCGCCCATACGGATATTTTCGCAATCATCGGATCGTAGTGCATCGAAACTTCGCCCGCTTCGGTGATCGCCGTATCCACCCGCACGTAGGGTCCGCTCGGAAAATGAATTCTACCGATCGGGCCGGGAGCGGGAAGAAAGTTTCTCGGATCCTCCGCGTAGAGTCGCACTTCGATCGAAGCGCCATTCCGAGCGGGAGTCTCGAGTTTCCGTCCACCGGCCGTGAGTTCACCCGTCGCGAGGAGGAGTTGCATCGCCACTAAATCACATCCGGTAATCCATTCGGTTACGGGGTGCTCGACTTGGAGGCGAGTATTCATCTCGAGGAAATAAAAATTTCCCTTCCCGTCGACGATAAATTCGAGCGTACCCGCACCGGCGTACTTCACGTGGGAGGTGATTTTAATCGCGGCCTCGAACATCGCCTCTCGAGTTTTTGGATGCTGGTTTAAAATGGGCGCGGGAGTCTCTTCCCAGACTTTCTGGTGACGTCGCTGGATGGAACACTCCCGTTCACCGAGGTGAATCGCGCCGCCGACGCCGTCACCGAAAACTTGAATTTCAACGTGGTGGGGCTCGAGGATGAGTTTCTCGACGTACATCGCTCCGTCTCCGAACGCGCTCAGAGATTCGCGGGAAGCCGCATCGAAGGACGAGATAATCTCCTTCTCGGAATCTACCCGGCGCATTCCCTTCCCACCGCCACCCGCGGCGGCTTTCAGGAGGACCGGATATCCGATTTCTTTCGCAAACTTCGCGGCCTCGGTCCCGTCCTTTACCGCGCCGGCCGAACCGGGTACGCGGGGGAGTTTTAGATCATCAATCGTCTTCCGTGCGGTAATCTTATCGCCCATGCGGCGCATACTTTCGGCGGAGGGTCCGACGAAAGTGATTCCGGCCTTCGCGCACGCTTCCGCGAAGTGCGGACGCTCGGAAAGGAATCCGTAACCCGGGTGAATAAATTTCGCGCCGGAAGACTTTGCCGCCCCGATTACTTTCTCAACGTTTAAGTAGGATTCTTTCGGAGCGCTCTCACCGATAAAGTAAGCCTCGTCGCACGCCCGGACGTGTTCGGAGAACCGGTCCGCTTCCGAATAAACCGCGACCGTTTTAAAGCCCAGTGACTTCGCCGTGCGGGCAATCCGAATGGCGATTTCGCCGCGATTCGCGATGAGTAAAGTTCCGCGGTTCTGCTCACTCATAGTGGGATATTCCCGTGTTTACGTGAAGGGCCCCGCTCGCGTTTACCTTCGAGGGTCCGCAGGCTCGTGATGAGTCGACGACGCGTATCTTCCGGAACGATGACTTCGTCGATGTATCCGAGTTCGGCGGCCTTATAGGGATTCGCAAAAGTTTTCCGGTAAAGGTCGGCCAGGCGAGTCCTCTCCTCGGCGAGCTTCCCGCTCTTCTCCGCGGCGGCAATCTCTTTGCGGTAAAGGATATTAATCGCCCCTTCCGGGCCCATAACGGCAATCTCCGCCGTGGGATATGCGAAGTTGAAATCGGCTCGGATGTGTTTCGACGCCATGACGTCGTAGGCGCCGCCGTAAGCTTTGCGCGTGATTACCGTGAGTTTCGGCACCGTCGCTTCGGCGAACGCGTAGAGGAGCTTCGCCCCGTGCTTGATGATGCCGCCGTATTCTTGCTGGGTACCCGGAAGAAATCCCGGGACATCGACGAACGTGATGAGCGGGATATTAAACGAGTCGCAGAAACGCACGAAGCGCGCGCCCTTCAGGCTCGCGTCGATATCCAGGCACCCCGCGAGGTGGTTCGGTTGATTTCCGACGACGCCCACCGTTTTACCACCGAGGCGAGCGAATCCAACGACGATATTTTTCGCGTAGCCGGCGTGGACTTCGAAAAACTGCCCGTCATCAAACACGTCCCGGAGAATTCCGAGCATGTCGTACGGTTTATTCGGGCTATCGGGAAGGATTTTCACGACTTCCGAGCAAGCCCGGTCGAGTGGATCTTTAATTTCACTACGCGGAGGAGAATCGAGATTATTCGCGGGTAGGAACGATAGGAGTTCGCGCACCGACTTTAAACACTCGGGCTCCGAAGCGCGGACGAAATGGGTCACGCCGCTTTTTTCCGAATGAGTCTCGGAACCGCCGAGCGCTTCTTTCGTCACGTCTTCGTGAGTGACGGTTTTAATGACGTCCGGCCCGGTGACGAAGAGGTAAGATGAACTTTCGACCATGAAAATGAAGTCGGTGATCGCCGGGCTATAAACCGCGCCGCCCGCACAGGGGCCGAGGATGACGGAGATTTGCGGGATGACTCCGCTCGCCTGGGTATTCCGCCAGAAGATTTCGGCGTAACCTCCTAAGGATTCGACGCCTTCCTGAATCCGCGCCCCACCCGAATCATTTAAACCGACAATCGGCGCCCCGGCCTTAACCGCGAGGTCCATCACTTTACAAATTTTAGAGGCGTGCGCCCCCGAGAGAGATCCCCCGAAGACGGTAAAGTCCTGGGAGAATACGAAGATCGTGCGACCGTTCACGGTTCCGTAACCCGTGACCACGCCGTCGCCGAGAAATTTTTGGTTCTGCATTTCGAAATCAGTACAGCGGTGGGTAACGAAGGCGTCGAGTTCGACGAACGAGCCCGGATCCATCAGGAGCTCGATGCGTTCTCGCGCGGTGAGTTTACCCGCGGCGTGCTGCTTTTCGAGGCGTTCCTTCCCCCCGCCGAGTTCCGCGAGACGTTTCCGGTCGGAGAGTTCCTTTAACTGGGTGTCGAGTGGCATAGGGCGGAAAATAGCCACATCGAGGAGAGTTTCCCACACGATTTTCAGTACCTAGGTCGTTTCCTGAGAAATCGGGGTGCCCGAGAGGACCACGCGCCCCGTCCGCGCGACACTGGGATAACCACCATCATTTCAGTGGGTTATAAATTCGATAATACTGTACCAATTTAGTACACTTTTCCGTTGCCGACCCCACCCCTTCATTATATAACTCGCGTCATGAAAAATTCATGGCTGGTTACGGTCCTCTCCCTGTCTTCGCTCGCGGTTATCGCGTCGATAGCTTCGGCCCACGCGACCTGTAATCGCCCGGTCGATCCGAAACGGGCCGTCATTTTCGCCGGTATGAACGAAGCGTTTATCGAGCGCGCCGCCGCCGAAGGCGCCTGCCTCCGGGGAGAATCGTTCTACTCGATTCCGAAAGTCCAGCCCGGCGAAGAAAACGCGACTAAAGCTTTTTACGAGCGGACTCGCCTGGCGGAAGAATACAATCGCCTCGATACCGTTTTCGATAAAAAAGAATGCCAACGTGACGCCGCTCCCGGCACGCCGTGCGCACTCATTACCGCCCGAATAGCTGTCGTACAAAAGGCGTTAGATGCCGCCGACTCCATCTACCAGCCGTTCTGGAATTCAGTGATTACGACTTACCGAAAAAGCTCCCCGATTAACGAATACTCAATTCTCCTGAAGGACCTGGCCGCGAAAGGCATTCGTCCGACGACGCTCGTCCTTTCCGGACACAGTAATGGAGCGAAAGTTTACGGTACACTTGGAAACCTCTACTTCAACGAAGTTCAGTCCGCGGTGAATGCCGCTTTTAAGGGTAATGAAACTTTACTCTCGGATCTGAAACAGATCCTCCTCTGGGGATGTAATACGATGAATCCTTACAGCGGCGGTAACCAGTGGGTGAAACTCATTCCTACCGTCAGCGTCGTTTTCGGATTTCAGGGGAGCGCACCGGGTTCAACGAACCCGGCATCGCCAGCGCTGCTACAGAGTAACCTCCTCATGCTGCCGAAGCTGAACGCCGCCCTAA